>JAFXBC010000035.1 GCA_017516825.1 Clostridia bacterium
CAATTCCATACTTGAGAAACTGGATACACAGAACTGTGAGGTGAAATGCGTCTCACTTGTAGCGGATGAAAAGACTCTGTGCGAAAGATTATCAATGGATGTAGAAAGAGGTATTCGCTCTGAAGATGTAATTGAGAGAAGCATAGCAAGAATACCGATGTATCAAGCATTGGGTACCATTAAAATTGATACCAATGCAAAAACCGTGGCTATGATTGCCAATGAGATAAAGCTGTTGTAATACCGTCAAATTCCAATAGGTCGAACAGATAAGAGCAGATGGATGACCCCATCTGCTCTCTCTTTTGTGCGTTTATCTCTTGTCAAAGCTGGGATTGTAAGCGTAGAAATTCTTGTAGTCCAGGTCGTCCTGGATCATCCGCATACATTCCCCAAAGCGCTGGAAGTGGACGATCTCGCGCTCACGAAGGAAGCGGATGGGATCACGGACGTCGGCGTCATCGCAGAAGCGCAGGATGTTGTCGTAGGTGGTGCGGGCCTTCTGCTCTGCCCCCATGTCCTCAGAGATGTCGGTGATGGGGTCGCCCTTGGATTGGAGATAAGCCGCGGTGAAGGGCACTCCTGCGGCGGAAACGGGGTAGATCCCGGTGGTGTGATCCACGAAATAGGCATCAAAGCCGGACTTTTGGATCTCCTCCACGGTGAGGTTGCGGGTGAGCTGGTACACGATGGCGCCGATCATTTCCAGATGGGCCAGCTCCTCCGTGCCGATGTCCGTGAGAGCGCCGATGACGTTCTTGTTGGGCATGGAATACCGTTGGGAGAGATAACGCAGGGAAGCCCCTAATTCACCGTCGGGGCCGCCGAACTGGGTGATGATCAGCTTTGCCAGGGCGGGGTTGGGGTTCTTGATATTCACAGGGTATTGCAGTTTTTTCTCGTATGACCACATATCAGTTGCCTCCTTTCCACGGGCGGGCGTTTTCACCGGGAGCGCATCCGCCATTTTGCCGGCAAGTTTGCCGGCAATTTTGCTGGCAGGTCTGCCATGGCCAGGGATGCTCCGTCCAGGTCCAGCGGTCGCCGTGTACGCCGAAGGAAACGAGAGGGCCGTGGTTCTTCTCAAAGGCGGCGTAAAGCTCGTCGTATTTCTTTTTGTACGTCTTGTAAAGGGATAACGCCTTGCGGTTGTCCGGGTGGGTGTCCAGATACAGCACCAGCTCGTGGAGGGCAAAGCCGGTCTCACGGATCTGCTGCAGGGCGGTTTCGTAGGCAGTCACGTTGTTCATCGGTGCTTTCCTCCTACGAAGGGGAAGTTCAGCGAGCGGAACAGAGTGCCGTTTTCCAGGGCTTCGTCCTCACCGTAGAGGTTTTCGAAGGGCTGGTTGGGCACATAGGACATGGCAAGGGAAATTTTGGCGGGAAAGGCGCTTTCTTCAAAGGCCATCATGTCCGCCATGAATTGGTCCAAGGGTTCCAAAGGGAAGCCTCCTTTTTTATTTTGGGGCGGACGATGGTCCTGCCCATTGACAGGGTATGAAGAATGGCGAAAAAGGGTGAAAAAAGCACCCTTCAAGCGGAGGGTGCTTTTCAATTGCTTTTTTGAGAATATTTACTCCGATCCCTTCAAGGGCTTGATCTTTTTGCGGTAAATACGGATAAACAGCACAATGGTGGCGGCAAGGCTGACGAACTCCGCGATGACGAAGGCCCACCAGACCAGATCCACGTTGCCTGCCAGGCTTAACAGATACGCCACGGGCAACAGCACCAAAAGCTGTCTGCTCAAGGACACGATGGTGGAATAGAACCCGTTGCCCAACGCCTGGAAGGAGGCGGACAGGGCGATTGCCACCGCCGCGATGGGGAAGGACCAGGAGATGACCCGCAACGCCACACGGCCGATGGTCAAGAACTCATCCGTCAGGTTAAACAGCCCCAACAGGAAGTCCGGCGCAAGCTGGAAGGTGAGCCAGCCCGCAAACATCACGCCCAGGGCGATGGAGCAGGTGAGCTTCAGGGTGCGGGTAATGCGGGAGGGCTTGCGGTAGCCGTAGTTGAAGGCCACGATGGAGATACAGGCGTTGTTCATGCCGAACAGGGGCATAAAGAAGAAGCTCTGGATCTTGTAGTAGATGCCGAAGACCCCCGTTGCCACCTCGGAGAAGCCCTGGAGAATGCGGTTGATACCGAAGTTCATCACGGCGCCGATGGCCATCATAATGGCGGAGGGGATACCGATGGCCAGGATCTCCTTGACCAAATGCCACTTGGGGAGGAGGTAAGACAGACGGAAATCCACGTCCTTGTTGAACTTCAGGTTGAAGAACAGCGCCAGGAGGGCCGCCACCCATTGGCCGATCACCGTGGCGATGGCCGCGCCGGCAATGCCCATTTGGGGGATGCCCAAGGCGGGAACGCCGAAGATGAAAATGGGGTCCAGGATGATGTTCAAAACCGCACCCGTGCCCTGGGTAAACAGGGTGTAGATGGTTCTGCCCGTAGCCTGGAGCATACGCTCAAACAGCACCTCGAACACGATACCCACGATGAAAATACAGCAGATGGCTACGTAGGTGGAGCCGCTTTCCACGGTGAAGGGTACGTCGGATTGCATTTCGAAGAAAGGCCGCGCACCGAAGAACCCGAAAAGCATGAACAGCACCGTGACGATGGCGGAAAGGAAAATACCGTTCCCCGCCACGCGGCTGCCCCGCTCCCTGTCTCCTTCTCCCAAAAAGCGGGAGAGCAGAGCGTTCACGCCCACGCCCACGCCGGTGGCAAAGCCGATCTGCAGGTTTTGGATGGGGAACGCCAGGGAAAGCGCCGTGGAGGCCTCGGGGTTGTATTGGGTGACGTACATGCTGTCTACGATGTTGTAGAGGGCCTGCACCAGCATGGAGGTGATGAGAGGCCACGCCATGTTCAGAAGAAGCTTGCCTTCCGACATCACCGCCATTTTGTTATCGTTTTTGGAAATGGTCTTGGTCATAAAACGTCCTTTTTGGGGGAGTAATTAACGAAGATCTGCGGTGGCCACCAGGTTGGCGCCGAAAAGGTCTGCCAGCAATACGTCCCCGATCTTCACCCCTTCGGGGGCCACGACGCGATTCACCTTTTCCATGGCGGCGAACAGGCTTTCCTTGGGGATGGGCTTGTCCGTCTTCACGGGGAGCAGCTTGCCGTTTGCCGTCTTCACGGTGGTGGTGAGGGTACGTACCGGGTGAAGCAGCTCGTTTTTTGCGTAGGGAACGCCACGGGGACAGGTGTTGCCCTCTACGGAAAGGATCTCGCCCTCCTCATTCCGGGTGACGGTGAGGGTACAGCCCATAGGGCAGACGATACAAGTCAGTTCGGTTGTCTTCATGGTTGTCCTCCGATTATTCTACGCAAACCGTCAGATCCCCGTTGGCCTCCGAAAGCAGGGCGGGGGAGAGACGGACGGATTCCATTTCGCCGGGGGTCATACGGCGTTTTTTCTTGGTGAGAAGCACTTTGTCCCCGCATTTCACGGTGAGCAGGGCGTTATCCGCCACGCTTCCCACGCGGAAGAACAGGGTGACCTCCTCTTTTGCGCTGTCGATCCGCTGGGGCACGGTGTAACGCACCTTCCCCGCAGGCTTGACGGCCAGGGCGATCTCCTTTGCGGGAGCGTTCCCCTTGATGTACGCCGCGGCGGCGTTGCCGGCCAGGGCGGCCTCCTCGGAAACGAAGTCCACCAGGTCGTGAACGTGCAACACGTTGCCGCAGGCGAACACGCCCTCCAGGGCGGTCTCGCGGTTCTGGTTCACGGTGGCGCCGCCGGTGATGCCGTCCAGGGGGATGCCCGCAGACTTGGTCAGCTCGTTTTCGGGGAGCAGTCCGCAGGAAAGAAGCAGGGTGTCGCAGGGGATGTAGGTCTCCGTCTCGGGGATCACCTGCAAGCGCTCGTCCACCTTCGCGATGGAAACGCCGGTGACACGCTCCTTGCCGTGGATGCGGGAGACGGTATGGCTGAGATACAAGGGGATGTCAAAATCCCGCAAGCATTGTACGATGTTGCGGTTGAGGCCGCCGGAATAGGGCATCAGCTCGCAAACGGCCTTCACTTTCGCCCCCTCCAAAGTCATACGGCGGGCCATGATCAGGCCGATATCACCGGAGCCCAGGATCACCACCTCTTTGCCGGGCATATAGCCCTCCATGTTCACGAATCTCTGGGCCGTGCCTGCGGTGAAGATCCCCGCGGGACGGGTGCCGGGAATGTTCAAGGCACCTCTGGGACGCTCTCTGCACCCCATGGCAAGCACCACGGCGGTGGCCTCCAGGGTGAAGATGCCCATCTGCTTGTTCATGGCGGTGACGGTCTTGTCGGGGGATACGGAAAGCACCATGGTGCCGCAAAGGGACTCAATGCCTCTTTCCTGCACCTGCTGTTCGTACCGTGCGGCGTATTCCGGGCCGGTAAGCTCCTCCCCGAAGCGGTGGAGCCCAAAGCCGTTGTGGATGCATTGCTGAAGGATGCCTCCCAGGGAGGTATCCCGCTCTAAAATGAGAATATCCCGAATACCGCTGTCGTAGGCGGCAACGGCGGCGGCAAGGCCTGCGGGGCCCCCGCCGATGATAACCAAATCTTTTTTCATACTGATTCTCCTTTCGTCTTGCCGATCAGGAGTTTGCTGCCCTCTGCACCCTTTTCCACGTCCATGGGGGAACGATCCAGCTCTCTTGCCAGAATCTCCACCAAAAGCGGGGTGCAGAACCCGCCCTGGCATCTGCCCATACCGCTGCGGAGGCGGTGCTTCAGCCCGTCCAGGGTGGTGGCGCGGGGTGCGCGGTGGATGGCTTCCACGATCTCGCCCTCCGTCACGGTCTCGCAACGGCAGACCACCCGCCCGAAGGCAGGGTTCTCGCGGATCACGGCGTTCTTTTCCTCCATGGAGAGGGAGGAGAACCAATGGTAGGACTTCCGCTTGCCGTTAAAGGCTTTGTTTTCCGTCAGTGCCAGCCCTGCTTCCGCCAACAGACCCACCGCGTAGGGGGCAATGGCAGGGGCGGAGGAAAGGCCGGGAGATTCGATGCCCGCCACCTGGAGGAAGCGGGGATCCTTCTCGGAGAAGCGGATGATAAAGTCTTCCTGATCCGGCACGCTTCTCACCCCGGTGAAGGAGGTGATGACGGCGCGGTAATTCAGATTGGGCACGCTCTTGGCGGCGGTCTCCCGCACGAAGGCCAGCCCCTCACGGGTGGTGGCGGTGTTGCCCTTTTCCCCGATGTTCAAGGCGGTGGGGCCTGTCAGCAGGTTGCCGTGAACGGTGGGAGTGACCAGAATGCCCTTGCCCATCTCGTTGGGCGTCTGGAAAATGGTGTGGGACACGGTGTCCCCTTCGGATTTATCCAATAAGAGGTATTCTCCCGCTCTGGGCTTGATGGAGAAGCTGTCGTCCCCGATGAGGCGGGAGACCTCGTCGGAGCGGATGCCCGCGCAGTTGACCACGTAATCCGCCTGCAGGGTCTTCTCTCCGCAGGTGAGGACAAAGGATTCCCCGTCCTTTTCAATAGCGGTGACGGGAGAAGCCAGCCAAAGCTCCGCCCCGTTGTCCACCGCGTTGCCTGCGGCGGCGATGGCAAGGGAATAGGGGCAGACGATCCCCGCGGAGGTACAGCGCAAAGCGCCCACCGCTTTGGGAGACAGGTTGGGCTCCAGACGGTGAAGCTCCTCTGCATTCAATACGGAAAGGCCGGGAACGCCGTTTTCCAGCCCTCTTGCATACAGCTTGCCAACGTGCTCCATTTCCTTTTCGGAAAAAGCCAGCACCAAGGAGCCGTTGTTCTTGTAGGAGACCCCAAGCTCCTCCGTCAAGGCGGGCATCATAGCCGCGCCCTCCACGTTCAGCTTGGCCTTCAGCGTCCCGGGAACGGGGTCAAACCCGCCGTGGACGATGGCGCTGTTGGCGCCGCTGGCTCCCGTGGCGATATCCTCTCTCGCTTCGATGAGGACCACCTTCAGCTCGTATTTGGTTAATTCTCTGGCGATCAGGCTACCTACGACCCCCCCGCCGATGACGGCTACCGTCGGTTTCATGCTTCGCACGTCCCTTCTGAAATGATTTCGGTATTCTAACATCTTATTCTATCACAAAAGGCCGTGGAAATCAACCGCAAAAGACCCCTTTTCCGTGGGATTTCGCATTTTTCGAAAAAAAGGAGAAGACAGGCCTTTGCCGCGCGGCTCCCGGGGGTGGGGAAGTACCGGCTTGTGTTTTCCCCCGGGTACACAAAAACTCCGTAAAAGCACTAGGCTCTTACGGAGTTTCGGTTATTTAAGGATTAAAACTTTTCCTGGCGCCACTTGACGATGAACAGAGCAGCCGCGCCCACGATAGCGACGAAGATGATGATCAAAGCCACGATAAGGCCTGCGTTGGAACGCTGAGGCTCCTCGGGAATGCTTTCCACGGAGCTTTCCTCAACCTCCACCGCCACGTTGCCGATGACCTGGAAGTTGATGTCGGCAGGCAGGTATTCCACGCGGATGGTGTGGTCTGCGCTGACGTTGCTCTCGGTGTACAGATATACGGTCTTGCCTGCAGGGCCTGCAATGGCAACGCCGTCCACGTACACGGCAGAGATCATGAAGCCGTTCTCTGCGGTGATGGTGAAGGCCAGCTCGCCGCCGCGGGATACGGTATTGGCACCTGCGGGGGTGATGGAGCCGCCTGCTCCTGCCGCCGCCTGGATCACGTAAGTATCCAGAACCTTGATACGAACCACCATGTTGCGGGAGGTCAGGAAAGGCATACGGGTGGTCCAGCCCCCTGCCTCGGTGGTGCCGGTGCCTACCACCTTCAAGTTGGTGCCGTCCTTGACCATCAGGTCAACGCCGTCGCCGCCGATGGCGGTGGCAAACTCGGAAAGGTTGAAGGATGCCAGAGTGCCCTCGGGGAAGGTGGGGGTTTCTGCCAGCTCAAAATACTGGAACACGGTCTCCGGGTCAGCCGCCAGAACGGCGTTACGGATGATCTCGTAGTAAGAGCCGTTGGGACCTACGGCCACGGCAAAGTTGATGTAGTCCTTTTCAACGCCGCTGACCAGACCGCCGCAGGGGATAAACCACTGGACGTAAGCGGTCTTCAGTACCACGTATTCGCCGTCTTCTGCGGTGAGGGTGTTGATCTTATCGAATACGGACTTGCCGATATAGTTCTTGTCGGTGAGATCCAGAACGATGAGACCGTCGGCATCGGGAGCCCAGTTGAAGTCCTCCGCTTCCGCGGGATCGATCTCCACCACCACAGCCTTGAAGCTGACGGTAACGGTGGCATTGGCCGCCACGTTCTCCAGCACGTAGGTGCCGTCGGTGAGGTTCTGGGCGGTGCCGCCTACGCGGAAGGCGTCTACCTGGTGGCCGTCGGCGGCGTAAACGCTGATCACCAGGGAATCCCCTGCGTTGACGGTGATGGTGGTGGCGTTACCGGAGGTAATGGTGTAGCCGCCTGCGGAAACGTAACCGCCTGCGGTAGCACAGGACACCACGATCTGATAAGTAGTGGGGGTGACGATGTCGGGTTCGAAGGTAAGCTCCAGGGTGGTCAGCTCGGTGATGGTGAGCTTGGTCAGCCCTCTGGAAACGTCTCTGTCATTGCCGTCCAGCTTCAAGCCGGTGAGCTTGTAGCCGTGGGCGGGAGTGATGGTGATGGGAGTGGTAACGCCGATCTCCAGCCAAACGGATTCGGTGACCTTGTTGCCCGTGCCGGATACCAGGAAATCCCCTGCGGCAACGGAGCCGGGCCCCTTGATGGTGACGCGAAGCTCTGCCTCGGTCACGGGTTCTTCGGAGGAATCCTCGGAAGGATCTCCGGAGGGCTCGTCAGAGGGGGTGTCGGAAGGATCCTCGGAGGGATCGGGGTCATCGGAAGGCGCGGGATCCTCGGACGGTGCGGGATCCTCGGAGGGTGCGGGATCCTCGGAAGGTGCGGGATCCTCGGAAGGCGCGGGATCCTCGGAAGGTGCGGGATCCTCGGAAGGCGCGGGATCCTCGGAAGGTGCAGGATCTTCGGAGGGAGCAGGATCTTCGGAGGGTGCAGGATCTTCGGAGGGAGCAGGATCTTCGGAGGGTGCGGGATCCTCGGAAGGAAGCTCCACGGCTACCTGCGTGGTGTTTACGTAAAGAACGTATTCCATGCTCTGGGTGATCTCAAGGGAATATACCTCGTTATCTTCCGTGGGAACGGGTGCGGCGTCAAACAGCATGACGCTGTCTACCCGGTATCCCTCGGCGGGCACGATGCGGATGCTCAAGGTTGTGCCCACGGGAGCCTGGAATTCGGTAGCGGGGGTCTCGGAACCGTTGAAATAGGCCAAAAACGCCCCGGATTCTCCTTCCAGTTTTACCGTGCCGGTCTCCTCCGGTTCAGCCAAGGCTACCGTGGCAAACACGGACAGCAGGGTGAACACGAAGAAGAGAGAAAGAAAAAGTTTTGCGTTATGGGTCATCACTATGTCCCTTCCTTTCTTAGCCCGCAGAGGCGGGCAGTTGTGAGTATCTCTAAGGAATAGATATGTCTGTATACACTTGCCAACGGCAAGTATACACTATTATAACACGCCCTCCCGATTTTGCAAGGGCTAATTGAAAACATTTTGTAAAAAGCGTTCAACGTTTCACAAAAAATTCTTCGTACCAGACCAGAAATACGAAAACACACCAGATCTGACGCCAATTGTCCTTCTTTTCCGCCACGTGCTCCTCCAAAAGCTGCAAGAGAGCGTCGGTACGGAAGAATTTGGCGGCGTGGGCGGAGGCGAACTGCTCCCGCACCAGGGAGGCGTATTTTTCCTCTCTCAGCCAGGCTCTCACGGGAACGGGGAAGCCCAGCTTTTTCTTGGAGGCCACCCCTTCGGGAATGTGCTTTGCGGCGGCCTTACGCATGGCAAGCTTGGTGCCGTTTTTGTCTGCGCGGTACTTGGTGGGGATGGTGGAGGCCAGAGCGAATACCTCTCTGTCCAGGAAGGGTACTCTCAGCTCCAGACTGCTGGCCATGCTCATTTTATCCGCCTTCAGCAGGATGTCTCCCATAAGCCAGGTGTGCAGGTCGATGTACTGCATCTTGGTGACGGCGTCCATGCCCTTCAGCTTGTGGCGGTAGGGCTTGGTGAGATCGGTGGGCTTCACCTTGCCGTCGTAGTTCAGAAGCAGCTGCTTCTTAAAGGCTTCGCTCATCAGATTGGTGTTGCCGATGTAACGCTCCTCCAAGGGCTTGGCACGGCGCAACAGGAAGTTGGCGCCCTTCATGCGGGGGAATCTTTCCGCCACCTTCCCAAGCCTTTTGCGGATGCACCCCGGGATCTTATCGAACCAGGCCAGGGCGAAGGGCTCCTTGTATACGTTGTAGCCCCCGAAGAACTCGTCGGCGCCCTCCCCGGAAAGGCAGACCTTCACCTGCTTGGCGGCGTCCCTGTTCAGGAAGAACAAGGCGGCCGCGGCGGCGTCTGCCAGAGGCTCGTCCATGTGGTACTGGATCTTGGGGAGATTCTCCCAATATTCCTCGGGGCTGATGTAATACACGCTGTGCTTCACACCCAATTCCTTGGAAAAAGCCTTTGCGTATTCCGCCTCGTCGTAATTGCGGTTTTCAAAGCCCACGGTGAAGGTCTTGTCCACCTTGGCGATACAAGCCACGAAGCTGGAATCCACCCCGGAGGACAGGAAGGAGCCTACCTCCACGTCGGCGATCTTGTGGGCGCGGACGGAATCCGCCATCACCTTGTCGATTGTCTCCACCCATTCCGCCTCGGACTTTTCCGTGTTGGGAACGAAGGTGGGCTCAAAATACCGCTCTACCGTCAATTCTCCGTCCTTCCACAGCAGGCGGTGCCCTGCCAAAAGCTTTTTCACCCCCGTAAAGAAGGTGTCCTCCCCGGGGGAATACTGGCAGGAAAGGTACAGAGTCAATTGAGACTCGTTAAATTCTTTTTTGAAATCGGGATGGTGCAGAAACGCCTTGATCTCGCTGGCGAACAGCAGTCTGCCCTCCCTTGCATCGTAATAGAAGGGCTTGATGCCGAAGGGATCCCTTGCGGCGAACAATTCCTTGGTATTTTTGTTCCAGATCACGAAGGCGAACATCCCCCGCAGCTTTTCCGGCAACGCCGTTCCCCACTCCTCAAAGCCGTGCAACAGCACCTCGCTGTCGGAACGGGTGGTGAAGGTGTGACCCTTTGCCAACAGCTCCTCCCGAAGCTCCATGAAGTTATAGATCTCCCCGTTGAACACCAAGGCAAGACTGCCGTCCTCGTTGAACAGAGGCTGTGCGCCCCCTTCCAGATCGATGATGGAAAGTCTGCGGTGCCCCAGGGCCACCCCGTCGTCGCAAAAATACCCTTCTCCGTCGGGGCCTCTGTGGGCGATGGCATCCGCCATGGCGCGGATGATCTGCTCTTTATCCTTCGGGTTCCCCGTAAATCCTACGATCCCGCACATAGAAAATCTCCTTCGTTTTTACGTCAATCAGCCGCTTGTAAAAACACGTACAATATAATAAATTCCGTTTTTTCGGAGGCTTCGCCTTCGGAAAAACACCTTTTAGACGAGCAAATCTTTAGTCTTTTGCATCGTACCAGCTCTTGCCGATCTTGGCGTCTGCCACCAAGGGCACGGCAAACTCTGCCGCTTCCACCATTTCCTTTTCCAAAAGGGCCTTCACCTGCTGTGCTTCCCCTTCGGGGGCTTCCACGATCAATTCGTCGTGGATCTGCAGGATCAGCTTGGCCTCCAGACCCGCCTTCTTCAGGGCGTCGAACACGCGGATCATGGCGATCTTGATGAGATCCGCCGCCGTTCCCTGGATGGGGGTATTCATGGCCACCCGCTCCCCAAAGGCGCGGCGCATCTTGTTGGCCTGCTTCATTTCGGGGATCTCACGGCGCCTGCCGTAAAGGGTCTCCACGTAGCCGTGCTCTGCGGCAAAGGATTTTGCCCACTCCATATAGTCCCGAATGGCGGGATATTTCTCAAAATATCTGGCGATAAAGCCCTTGGCCTCCTTGACGGAAACCCCGATGTCCTGGGACAGGGAATACTCCCCGATGCCGTAGATGATACCGAAGTTCACCGCCTTGGCGGATTTACGCATTTCCCCCGTCACCATCTCCATGGGCACGCCGTAGACCTGGGCGGCGGTGGCGGTGTGGATGTCCGCCCCCTGGCGGAAGGCGTTGCACAGAGCCTCGTCCCCGGAAATGTGGGCAAGCAAGCGCAGTTCGATCTGGGAATAGTCCGCATCCACCAGAACGTGGCCTTCCCGTGCCTTGAAGAACTTCCGCAGTTCTCTCCCTTTTTCCGTACGGACGGGGATGTTCTGCAAATTGGGCTCTGCGGAGGAAAGTCTGCCCGTCATGGTCATGGTCTGCTTGAAGGTGGTGTGGACTCTCCCGTCTTCGGAGATCACCTTCAAAAGCCCTTCCCCGTAGGTGGATTTCAGCTTGGCCGCCTTGCGGTAATCCAAGATCAACTGCACCAGGGGGTCGTAGAGAGCCAGCTTTTCCAGGGTCTCCGCATCGGTGGAATAGCCGGATTTGGTCTTTTTGTAATGGGGGAGCTTCCGCTCCTCAAACAGCACTTCTCCCAACTGCTTGGGGGAATTGACGTTGAAGGAATGTCCCGCCAAAGCGTAGATCTGCTCCGCATAGAGGTCGATTTCCTCCTCCAGGGCGGCGGTGAAGGCTTCCAACCCCCGGCGGTCCAGGAGGAAGCCCTCCTTTTCCATGTCCGCCAGCACGTAGGCCAGGGGCTTTTCCACCTCGGTGTAAAGCTTTTCCAAGGCCTCCGTCAGTGAGGGACGGAAGGCGTCGTACAGCAGGAAATACAAGGCAGGATCGGGAACGTCCTCCACCACGGCCCGGGTGGCGCGGAACACCGCTCCCGCAAAGGAGATGCCGTTGTCCGTAGGGGAGGAAAGATAGGCCAGCAGGGAAAGATCCTCCATCTCGCAAGCGGGGGATATCCCCTTGCTCCAAAGTGTATGCAAAGTCTCCTTTACCGACCACACCAAGGCAGTCTTTCCCGTGGCAAACAAAGCTTCTGCCTTGTCCCAGGGGATGCGGCAGCCCGCTTTGCCGTCAAACACCAGACAGCCATCCTCTGCGGGCAACACGCCGAAACGGCTCGTGGAGATAGACTCCGCCTCCGTATAAGTCACTTGTTCCGGCAATTCCGCGGCTTGCGGCACTTCTTCCTCTCCGGGAAGTTGCTCCAACAGCTTGCGGAACTCCAATTTCGTATACAATTCCCGCAAGGCGGGAACGTTCTGTCCCTCATAAAGATAGCCCTCGGGGGCGGTTTCGATGGGTGCATCCAAACGGATCTCCGCCAAGAAGCGGGAGGTGTAGGCCATTTCCTTCCCTGCCAACAGCTTGTCGTGCAAAGCACCCTTGATGTCCTGAATGTTGGCGTAAACGCCCTCCACGTCCCCGTATTGGGCGATCAGCTTGATAGCGCCCTTTTCTCCGATGCCCGCCACCCCGGGAATGTTGTCGGAGGCGTCGCCCATAATGGCCTTGATCTCGATCAGGCGCTTGGGATCCACCCCGTATTGCTCAAAGATCTCCTTCACCCCGGTGATACGGGTCTCATTGGTGGCCGCAAGATGGACGGTGACACGGTTGTTCACCAATTGGAAGCTGTCCCTGTCCCCCGTGACGATGATACACTCCGTCCCGCGGCGGGAGAAGCTGTCCGTCAAAGTGCCGATGATATCGTCCGCCTCAAAGCCGGACATTTCCACCACCGTCAGCCCCAAGGCGGCGGCAACCTCCTTTGCGTAGGGCAGCTGCATCGCCAGCTCCTCGGGCATTCCCTTGCGGTTGGCCTTGTAAAAATCGCAGGCCTTGTGTCGGAAGGTGGGCTCCTTGCGGTCGAAGGCGATGGCGGCGTACTTCAAATTCTCCCCCGCCTCCTGCATGGCGCGGCGGATGATGTTCACGAACCCGAAGATGGCGTTGGTGGGGATCCCTTCCTTGGTGGAAAGGGGGCGCACCCCGTAAAACGCACGGTTCAGAATGCTGTTGCCGTCAAAAACGATGAGCTTTTCCATATTGCCCTCCGACATAATTTCTCAATTTATAGTATACCACAAATTCACCCCGCCGTCAAGGGAAAGAGCAGGAAAAAACAGTGCGGTGGATAACCGCACCGGATTGCTGACAAACCTTATCGTTCTCTCTTCACCACGGCGTACATCATCATCGGAAACTGGGTGCCTACGGAGGTAAGATCCGCTTCCAAGATCTCCAGGCGGGCGGCCTTCAATTCCTTTTCAAAGGTCGCGGAGGTGACGATTCTGCAGGAGGTTTCCGCTACCAGCATGGCGTTGCCCTCAAAGGTGCGTTCGCTCAGATCAAAGGCCTTCGTGATATCCGTGGCAAGTTCCATCGTTCCGTCTCCCATGGTGCAGATCAAAGCGATCCCATTCTTGGTCAAGTGCTCTCGGACAAAAGCGTAGAAGGCAGACCTGCTCTCGTCGTCCACCAGCATATGGATCACCGCTACGGAATAAATGAAATCAAATTTTTCGTCCAACCTGCCTTTGACGGCATCCAAAACGGTAAAATGTTCCGCGAAGTCGGGGTATTGTTCCTTGCAGTAACCAATGGCTTGCGGAGAAACATCCGTGGCGCGCAAGCGGTATCCTTGCTCCAAAACTGTAATGGAGTCTCTTCCTTCGCCGCATCCCAACTCCAGAAGGGGAGCGTTCTTCGGGATGGCGTATTTCTTTAAGATCTCCGCGACGATGGGGGAACTTTCGTATCCCATGCAACGGAGATTCTTTTCGTGGACGGCTTTATAGCGCTCGTCGTAAGCTTCGTAGTAGTTTTTCATGAAAGCTCCTTTCACGGGAAAAGAATGCAGTGCGGTGGATAACCGCACTGCGTAGTATTTCAGTTTGTGACGAAGGTGTCTCCCAGGGACATGGCAAAGAAGAAGTTGCCGTGTTCGGCGGAGCTTCCCAGCTTGCCCAGCTCCTCGGAGCGGGAGATCTGATCTCCGGCCTTGACGGTGAGGGTATCCAACAAAGCGTAGTAGCTGAACAGGCCGCAACCGTGGTCGATCACCACCAAATTGCCTGCCGCCCCAAGCTCGCCGGCATATACGCAGACTCCTTGCTGAACGGCGGTCACCGTATCCCCCTGCTCTCCGTGGTAAAGCTTACCCTTCAAGTAGGAAAGCCCGGGGCCGTCGTCGGCGTTCTCGTTGCCCAGCATCAAGGTGGTGCCGTAATCGTAGGCCAATTCTCCCCCCACGGGATCCGCAAAGGAGAGATCCATCCGCAGGCGGGGCGTTCCGTCGGAGGCATCCCGCAGGGATTTCAAGGTGTTTCGCAGGGTCTCCAGCACTCCGGGGGCGTAGAGGTTTTGGTAATCGTTGTCGTTAAGCACAACGGAGATGATCTCCTCGTTTTCCCGTTCCTCCACGGTGACGGCGTAGATGGTCTCCGTCTCTCCGGAGCGGACGGTGAGGGGATAGGTGCCTGCGGGGGTTTCGGGATCGATGGGCAGGAAGGCGTAGCTGTTGCCGCTTCCCCCGTCGTAATAGAACTGCAGGTTGTCCGTCTGTCCCTCGAAGGTGACGGTCAGATCCTCCGCAGGGTTGGTGTATTCCGCGATCAGGGTGAGGAATCCTCCCGCAGAGAGGGTGACGGCGTTGTTTTCGCTGCCCAAGAGCTTTACTGCGGCAGGTACGTCGTACAGCACCAGGAAGCGGTAGCGTGCCTCCCCGTATTGGGCGGAATTGGAGGCCTGGCTCCAGGTGGCGGTAATCTCCACGCTGACCATGGTGTCTCCGGTGAAGTGCAGTCCTCCAAGGGAGGTAACGGGCACCTCGTAGCCGTCGGCGCCGTTTTCAAAATGCCGCACCACGAAGCTGTAATGGGAGGGCTCCACGGAAAACTCCAAAAGATTCTCGAAATCCGCCAGCAGGTTGCAGGTCAGGATCTCCCGGGCAAGGTCGGTGGAAAGATCGTCGTAATATACCCCGTCGGGCTTTTTGTAGGACCAGGCGTACTCCAGGGGGAGGATGTCGTAGCGTCTTTCCCCGGAACGGACTGCCAGAGAGGGCAGGCGATGGTCCGCAAAAAGGTATTCCAGCTCGGGACGTACCACCAGGGCGGTGGCATCCTCCTTGGACAGCAGGTAGCAGTTGCCCCCCTTGTCAAAGGCCATACAGCCGGAAAGGCTGACGGAGGGATACAGCTTGTATTCCGCATCGTCCAGGGTCAACAGCAAGGGCTTTTCCCCCGCGGTCTCCCGCACGGGCTCCTCCAGAGGGGTGGCCCGCTCCAGCATCCCCGTAAAGAGGTTCAGCTCCTCTTCCTCGGTGAAGACCAGGCGGGTGCCGTCGGGCAATTCCAGCGCGGCCTCCGTTACGTGGTCAAAGGAGATCCCTCCCGCGGCAAGCTGAAGGGAAAACAGCACCACGAATACCAGGGGAACACACAGCAATACCGCGATCAAGGCGGCGGTTTTTTTATGATTGGCAAGCTCTAACACGAGGGGATACCTTCCTTACAGTTTCTTCCCTTATTATATAACAAGGAACGGGGTTCGTCAAGAGATTTTTTTCAAAGCAGCTCCGCTACGGAACAGACGGCGATGCCCATCCCCGCGGAGAGGAGAATGAGCCAGATGGAGGAAAGCTTTTTCTTCCACAGCTTCTTCACGCCGAAATAGACGCCCAACAGCAGGGCGAAGATCACCATGGAGCGGAGATCCGGGGTGAACGCCGGCTTGAAGAAGAATCCGAAGGCGTTTGCCAGCAGTACCGCGCCGGTGGAAAGGATCAAGGCGGAGACCACGGGCTTCACGCCCTTCAAAAAGCCCTTGAAATACTTGTTCTCGGTGAAGTTCTTCAGAATGGAAGCGATGATGAGAATGATGATGAAGGCGGGCAACACCGTACCCAGGGTGGCCACGATGCTTCCCAAGGGGCCGCCGGTGACGGCGCCCACGTAGGTAGCCATGTTCACGGCGATGGGGCCGGGGGTGGATTCGCAGACCCCCACGAAATCGTAGAATTGCTCCGCGGTGAGCCAGCCCTTGGCAACTACCGTCTCCTCCATGAGGGGCAACATCCCGTAGCCGCCGCCGAAGCAGAACAGACCCACCTTAAAAAAGCTTAAAAACAGTTCTAAAAAGATCATTTTTTGCCCTCCCGTTCTTTCGCACCCCGGAGCGCGTAGGCGTAAATGCCGATGGCACCGCCCGCCAAGATCCAGACGATGGCGCTGACGCTGACGGCAAACCATTCAAACACCAAAAGGGCGACAAACAAAACGCCAAAGGTGATCATGGGCAAGGGCTTTTTCCCCGCCTTGGAAAGCAGGTTGAAGCCTGCCTTCAGGATCAAAAATGCCACCGCACAGCGGATTCCCACGAAGGCGTAGGACACGTACTTGTTGGCCATAAAGGGCTCCAGGAACAGGGAGATGAGATAAATGATCACCAAAGAGGGTGTCACCACGCCCAGGGTAGCCAGGGCACTGCCCGGAACTCCCGCCTTCTTGTAGCCTACGAAGGTGGCCATATTGATGGCGATGGGGCCGGGGGTGGATTCCGCGATGGCGATGACCTCCATGAACTCGTCCTCCGTCAGCCAGCCGAATTTATCCACCACGGTCTCCTTCACCACGGCGATCATGGCGTAGCCGCCTCCGAAGGTAAAAAGACCGATCTTAAAAAAGTTGAAAAACAATTTCCATATCATAGGCTCCAAAACCTCCTTGCCTTTCAGTATATCATAGTTTCCCCCCGATTGCAAGGCGTTTTTCTTTTTGCAGAGAAAAAACCGCCGTTCTCTTGACAAAAGACGACACAGGTGGTACAATAGCATTTAAGAACAAAGTTCGAACAAACTTTGAAAAAGAAAAGAATAAATAAAAAACAAGGAAGGTCTTTTTCCCATGAAACTTACCTACGGCGTCAAAGACAAGCCGAAGTTTGGTCAGACGATCATCTTCGCAATCCAGCAGCTCCTTGCCATTATGGCCGCAACCCTGGTAGTTCCGATTATCGTCGGCAACAACATGAGCCCCGCCGCCGCTCTGTTCGGCGCAGGCGTCGGTACTCTTGTGTACCTGTGCTTCACCAAGTTCAAGAGCCCCGTATTCCTGGGCTCCTCCTTCGCATTCCTCGGCTCTATGTCCGCTGCCTTTGGAGGCGGTGTTTCCATGGCTCTGGGCTACGTCGGCCTGATCATCGGTGCCGTATTGGCAGGTCTGGTCTACGTGATCATCGCCATTCTGGTGAAGATCGCAGGCGTTAACTGGCTGAACAAGCTGATGCCCGCCGTTGTTATCGGCCCCACCGTTGCCATCATCGGTCTGTCCCTGGCAGGCAACGCAGTCGGCGACCTCAATTCCGGCGACGTTGCTACCGGCTCTCCCTACGTTGCTCTCATCTGCGGCCTCATCGCTCTGATCGTCACCATTCTCTGCTCCACCTACGGCAAGAAGATGATCAAGCTCATCCCCTTCATCATGGGTATCCTGGCAGGTACTGCCGCCGCTACCATCTTCACCATCATCGGTGACGTGATGGGCAACGACGCTCTGAAGCTGGTTGATTTCTCCAACTTCACCAACCTGTGGGCAAACGGCGTGAACCTTGAGACCTTCGTGACCCTGCCCGACTTCACCTTCATGACCGCTCTGGACGGTGTGAAGGAGATCAACCTCGACTATATCGTAACCATCGCAGTGGCTTACATGCCCGTTGCTCTGGTAGTATTTGCCGAGCACGTTGCCGACCACAAGAACATCTCCTCCATCATCGAGTCCGACCTGCTGGAGGATCCCGGTCTCCACAGAACTCTGCTGGGTGACGGCGTTGGCTCCATGGCCGGTGCCTTCTTCGGCGGCTGTCCCAACACCACCTACGGTGAGTCCGTTGCTTGCGTAGCCATCTCCGGCAACGCTTCCGTCATCACCACCCTGTTCGCCGCCATCGGCGCGATCCTCATCGCCTTCTTCGCTCCCTTCGTAGCATTCGTTAACTTCATCCCCGCTTGCGTTATGGGCGGTATCTGCGTGGCTCTCTACGGCTTCATCGCAGTTTCCGGTCTTAAGATGATCCAGAAGGTTGACCTGGAGAAGAACCGCAACCTGTTCGTGGTCTCCACCATTCTGATCTGCGGCATCGGCGGTCTGTCCCTGTCCTTCGGCCAGGTGACCATCACCTCCATCGCTTGCGCTCTGATCCTGGGTATCATCGTAAACCTGATCCTCTCCGGCGAAAAGGACGCAGAGTGATCTCCTTTTGAAAGGGCTTTCAATCATGGCACAACTTCACGTTATCGACCATCCTCTGATTCAGCATAAGCTGTCTATCATGAGAAATCAGAATACCGGCTCCAAGGATTTCCGCCAGCTTTTGGAGGAGATCTCCATGCTCATGGGCTACGAGGTGACCCGGGAGCTTCCCTTGGAGGATTACACCATCAAGACCCCTCTTTGCTCCATGACCGCAAAGCGCATCTCCGGCAAGAAGCTGGCCATCGTTCCCATCCTCCGCGCAGGCTTGGGCATGGTGGACGGTCTGCTGTCTTTGATGCCTGTGGCAAAGGTTGGGCACATCGGTCTCTACCGTGATCCCGATACCCACCTTCCCGTGGAGTATTACTGCAAGCTTCCCCCGGACGTGGCAAACCGCACCGTGCTGTTGGTTGACCCCATGCTGGCAACCGGCGGCTCTGCCTCCGACGCTTTGACCAAGCTGAAGGAGCGGGGTGTGACGGATATCCGTCTCATGTGTCTGGTGGGCGCACCCGAGGGTGTGAAGAAGATCGAGGAAGACCATCCCGACGTTCCCATCTATCTGGCGGCGTTGGACGAGAAGCTGAACGATCACGCTTACATCCTGCCCGGTCTGGGCGACGCGGGCGACCGTATCTTCGGTACGCTTTAACAACTTGCGGGACTGCCTTTTCAAAGCGCAGTCCCGTTTTTTATCCAAAAAGGAGGCTTTCCTATGGCCGTCAATTTACCGGAAGCGTTTCTGGAACGCATGAAGACCCTGCTGGGGGAGGAATACCCCGCTTTCCTGGCGGAATACCACAAGGAATCCACCCGTGCCTTGTACAAAACGGCGGAGGTGGAGCCGGATTTTCCCACCTCTCCCATCGCCCACTTGCCACACGGGTACACCTTTGACACGGAAAAGCCGGGGAACCACCCCTTCCACCACGCAGGGGCGTTTTACGTTCAGGATCCCTCCGCCATGGCCACCGTTGCCGCCGTGCCCTTCCGCGAGGGGATGCGGTGTCTGGATCTGTGCGCTTCCCCCGGAGGAAAGACGGTACAGATGGCTCACCGCATGGGGAAAGAGGGCTTTTTGGTGTCCAACGAGATCAATCCCTCCCGTTGCAAGGTGCTTTACGGCAACGTGGAACGGATGGGCTTTGACAACGTCCAGGTGACCAACGCGGATCCCAAACGCATCGCCGCCTGGTACCCGGATTTCTTCGACTTGGTGACGGTGGACGCCCCTGCTCCGGGGAGGGAATGTTCCGCAAGTACGAAAACGCTCCCGCGGAGTGGTCGGAAAACGCTCCCGCCTTCTGTGCCGCAAGGCAAAAGGAGATCCTGCACTACGCAGGGCAGACGGTGGCCCCCGGGGGATACCTGCTGTACGCCACCTGCACCTTCTCCACGGAGGAGAACGAGGGCTCCGTGAGGGCCTTTTTGGAGGAATATCCGGAATTCACCCTGCAGGAGCTTCCCGCGCCCTTGCAGGCGGTGTCTTCTCCCGGGGTGGAGATGCCTTTTGCACGGCGGTTCTACCCCCATAAGGCGGCGGGAGAGGGGCAGTTCGTGGCCCTTTTGAAGCGGAGCCGGGAGGGGATGCGCCGTGAGGCCCCCGCCTTCCCCGACGGCAGGGAAGTGATCCCTTACGAGGAGCTGAACGTTTTGCAGGACTTTTTGGAGTCCGTTATGGAAAAGGGCGGGGATCTCACCCTGTGCAAATACGGAAAATACCTGTATTCCGCTCCCATGCCCGTCCCGCGGGAGAACGTTTTCTCCGCGGGGGTGACCCTGGGCACGGTGGAAAAGCGCCGTTTCGTCCCCCATCACCAGCTTTTTAAGTGCTTCGGAACCCGTTTCCTTCGGAAATTGGAGCTGGAGCTTGGCGACAAGCGGGTGATGCAGTACCTTTCCGGGGCGGAGATCGATTGCGACCTCCCCGACGGCTGGGCGGCGGTGCTTCTGGGAGGATTGCCCTTGGGAGGCATCAAGGTCTCCGGTGGCAGGGGGAAAAATCACTACCCCAAGGGGCTACGTGTGAACGGGGTGTAAAAACCGTTTTTCCATCTTGACAGTACCCGCTTTGCCATGTTACAATATTTGCAGAAGAAAGAAGAAGGAAGTCGTTTTTTGTGAAAAAAGCCTGCCTGCGAAGCTGTTGCCTCCTGCTGGTCCTGAGCGTGCTGATGGGACTTCTTCCCGCTACCGTGGTGTATGCGGGGGACCCCTACACCTACGAGATCCGGGAGGGAGAAGCCTACATTACCTCTTACAACGGAATAGATGAGCAGGTAGTGATCCCCGAGACCCTGGGGGACGCTCCCGTGGCGGGGATCGGCTCCTTTGCCTTTGAGGAAGCTTCCTTGAAGGAGCTGGTGCTTCCCCACAGCCTGCGTTTTCTGGGCGACGGGGCTTTTTTCGCTTGCGCTTCCCTTGAGAAGGTGACCTTCGGCGAGGGGCTGACCCACATCGGGGAGGCCGCCTTCGCGGATTGCGTCAGCCTTGGGGAGATCCTGCTGCCCAAGAGCCTTGCCACCATGGGAAGCGAGGTCTTTTCTGGGTGTAACGCGCTGGCTTCTTTGGCGGTGGAGGAGGGCTGTGAGGCCTTCCGAAGCGGGGGAAATTGTATCCTTGAAACCGCTACGGGCAAGCTCCTTGCGGGATGTGGTGCTTCCGTGATCCCCGACGACGGCAGTGTGAAAAGCATTGCCCCCTACGCCTTTTCCTGTATGCAGGGCTTGACCTCCCTGGAGATTCCGGAGAGCGTTACCGCCATCGGGGACGGGGCCTTTGAAAACACGGGGCTGACGATGCTGTTCATCCCCGCGTCCGTGGTCACCGTTGGGAAGCATATCCTCCACGGCACCTCGCTGACCGCTCTGTATTGCGGCGGGGAGGCACAGCCTGCCGATTGGCAGGAGAAGTGGAACGCCGGGGTGGAGGTTCCTCCCATCTGGAGCTACGACAATACCTGCCCCCATGGGGACAGCCGCAAAGAATATCTGGAGCCCACCTGCGAGACGGAGGGCTTTGAAAAAGAGGTCTGTAACCTTTGTGAAAGCGAATTATGGCTGAAGCTTCTCCCTTCCGCGGGGCATACCGAGAAGACGGAGACGGTGGAGCCTACCTGTGCCAAGGCGGGGTATGTCCTCGTGAGCTGTACCCTCTGCGGCAAGGAGCTTTCCCGCAAGGTGTTGCCCGTCTCCTCTCAGCACGGGGAACTGCGTACCGAGCGTGTGGAGCCCACCTGCGAGAAGGACGGCTACGAAAAACAGATCTGTACCGTCTGCGGAAAGACGGCCACCACCGTGAAGCTTCCCTCCCCCGGGCACACGGAATACACCGAGACGGTGCTTCCCACCTGCGCCCAGAGCGGCTACACCCGTGTGACCTGCACGGTGTGCGGCGTGGAGATCGTCTACGCAGAGCTTCCCGTTTCTGCCAAGCACGGGGAATTGCGGGTGGAGTCCGTTCCCGCCACCTGTACGGAGGACGGCTACGAAAGGCAGATCTGCACCGTTTGCGGCAAGACGGTGAAGGAGGAGATCTTCTCCGCCTTCGGTCACAAGGAGCAGACGGAGACCTCCTTCCCCTCCTGTATCCAGGGAGGCTATACCCGTGTGACCTGTACGGTGTGCGGCGAGGAGCTTTCTTACCTGGAATTCCCTCCCTCGGAGGATCACGTTTCCCCCGAGACGGAGCGTGTGGAGCCCACCTGTGCCAAGGCGGGCTACGTGAAAGTGACCTGTACCACCTGCGGAATGCAGGTATCCTATGAAGAACTCCCTGCGTTGACGGAGCACATGACTCCCGAGACGGAGCGTGTGGAGCCCACCTGCGGACAGGGCGGCTACGTGAAAGTGACCTGTACCACTTGCGGGATGGAGGTATCCTTTGAAGAACTTCCTCCTTTGACGGAGCATATGACTCCCGAGACGGAACGTGTGGAGCCTACTTGCGGACAGGGCGGGTACGTGAAAGTCACCTGTACCACTTGCGGGATGCAGGTATCCTTTGAAGAACTCCCCGCCTTGACGGAGCATATGACTCCCGAGACGGAGCGGGTAGAGCCTACCTGCGCCAAGGCGGGCTACGTGAAGGTCACCTGTACCACCTGCGGGATGGAGGTATCCTTTGAAGAACGTCCTCCTTTGACGGAGCATATGACTCCCGAGACGGAGCGTGTGGAGCCTACTTGCGCCAAGGCGGGCTACGTGAAAGTCACCTGTACCACCTGCGGACAGCAGATCTCCCATGAAGATCTCCCCGTTACGGAGGAGCATCCCTCCCTGGAGCGGGAAACGGTACTTCCCACCTGCACGGCGGAAGGCTACCAAAGGGACGTCTGCACCCTCTGCGGCAGAACGGCGTCGGAAACCATCTACCCCGCCACGGGACATACCGTGGAACGGGAGGCCGTGTCTCCCACCTGCGGCAAGGACGGGTACGTCCATGAGACCTGTGCCGTATGCGGAGAGGAATTGTCCCACACCCTGTTGCCCGCCACAGGGCATCTCTACGGAGAGACGGGCGTTTGTTCCGGTTGCGGCATCCCCGCCGGAGACCCCATAGAGGACTTTACCTATACGCTGATGGGGGCGGGGGTCATGATCACAGGCTACAAGGGGAGCAACACCCGCGTGGTGATCCCTTCCCATTTCAAAGGCGCTCCCGTGTTGCGTATCGGCGACAATGCCTTCCTTTCCAAGACGGTCGAGACGGTGGTGCTTCCCTCCACTCTGGTGGAGATCGGCAAGTTCGCCTTTGAAGCCTGCACCTCTCTGGAGGAGGTCGTCATCCCTCCTTCCGTGCGGAAGATCGACCAGGGTGCCTTTGCGGGCTGTTCCGCGCTGAAGGTTCTGTACTTGGGAGACGGCTTGGAGATTTTGGAATCCGCCGCCTTCGCGGGATGCACCTCCCTCACCGCCGTGACCCTGCCTGCAAAGCTGAAGACCCTGGCGCCCGGGGCGTTTGCCCATTGTACCGCCCTGACCTCCCTTTCCGTGGAGGCGGGGAATTCCGTTTATGAGGCCGAGGGCAACTGCATTCTGGAAAAAGAAACGGGCATCCTGCTGATGGGCTGTGTGACTTCACGGATCCCCGCGGACGGCAGTGTGAAGGCCATCGCCCAAAGCGCCTTCGAGGGGCTGACGGAGCTGACGGCTTTGCACCTGCCCGAAGGGCTTGTTTCCATCGGTGCCTACGCCTTCCGCGGTACGGGACTGATAGCGCTGACCATCCCCGGGACGGTGGAAGCCGTGGGAAGATATATTCTTTTTGATACCCCTGCACAGCGGGTATATTGCTCTGCGGAGACCCGCCCCGAGGGCTGGCATATCAATTGGATCGCAGGCAGTGAAGCGGAGGTTTTCTTTGGCGGTCCTTCCTGCGAACACCCGGAGACTCTGCTTTTCTCCGAAAAACAGCCCGGCTGCGCCACGGAGGGGGAGCAGGTCTACGCCTGTGCTTCCTGCGGGGTGGAGACCCGTCGGGTGAGCATTCCCGCTTTGGGCCACGTTTACAGCAAGGGCGTCTGCAAGACCTGCGGCTGTCCCGAAGGGCTGGTTCTGGAGCAGGTTGGCGGCGCCTATCGGGTCACGGGATATACGGGAACGGCAGAGGTGCTGGTGCTTCCCGAGAAGCTGGACGGCATTCCGCTCACCGCCGTGACGTCGGGTGCCTTTGCAGGCAACACCCACTTGAAAAAGATCTTCCTGCCCGAAGCGGTGCTTTTGGTGGGAGAGGGGGCTTTTGCAGGCTGTACGAGTCTGGAGGAGATCCTCTGCGCCCGCGATCACGCCACGCCCATCTGGCATTCCCATTGGGCCTGGGGAACGGAGGCGGCCATCGCCTGGGGGCAGGAGCCTCCCACGGCATCCCCCATCCTCTACGGCGACTTGAATCTGGACGGCAAGATCAATCCCATGGACTATATGCTGTTGAAGAACCACGTGCTGGGACGCAAGCTTCTCACCGAGGAGCAACGGCGGGGCGGGGATCTCAACAGGGACGGTAAGATCAACGCCAGAGACTATCTGCTGTTGAAGAACCACGTGCTGGGCAAATATACCATCGATCAGACCCAATAAAGGAAAAAGGACGGAGAGCGCTTCTCCGTCCTCTTTTTTGCACGGAGAGACCTTTCCCGGGTTCGATTTCTATTGCAAATCAAAAAAAGGTGTGATATAATAAACGCAGGAAAGAAAAAAAGGCGGGATCTTTATGAAATGCAAGGCGCTTTTCAAAGGCGTTGCCATCCTCCTGCTTGCCGCACTGTGCTTTGGTGGGGCTTCTTTTCACGCTTTGGCGAAGGACGCTTTTTTGGGAGACGTCAACGGTGACGGCAAGGTGAACGCCGCAGATTATTTCCTGGTGAAACTGCATGTGCTTGGCGACCGGCAAATGTCCGAAGAAGCCATGGTTGCCGCGGATATCAACGGTGACGGGAAGGTCTCCTCCATCGATTTCTTTTTTCTGAAAAATCAAGTGTTGGGACGGGGCGACCTCCAGACCCAATTCCATTACAAGAACCATTTGTTTTTGGAGTACCGCGATCGGGGGAACTGCCGTATGCTGGAAGGCAAGGTGGGAGTTCTGCTGGTGTTCGTCAGCGACAGCGAAAGCAGTTGGGACGTTGCCGCCAAGGAAAAGGCGGAAAGCAAGCTCCGCTGGGAGATGAGCCGCCTGTACGGGTATGCCGAGGCCGCAGACGTGAGCCTGACCTTGTATTACGGGGATTGGGACGTCACTTCCTCTCTGGACGTGGAGGCCGGTAACGTCAAGGATTGGGAAACGGAGGTTACCGCCGCCATGGAATACACCTCCATCCACCACCTGCAGACCGAGCTTTTGCAGAACTGGGGCGTGGATTCCGCTCCCGTGGTCTTTTTGCTGAACAAGCCCGGGCGGGCCGTGGCCTACTCCACCACCAGAGAGCAGGGGGCGGAGTATCTGGTGCTGTACGGCTTCGATCTGAACCCCTTCTGCCACGAGCTCCTTCACCTGTACGGCGCAAGGGATTACTATTACCCCGCGTCGGTGGGTGTATCCGCAAGGGAACACCTTCCGGGCAGTATCATGGCCACGGGGGACGTGATGGACGATCTCACCGCCTATACCGTGGGCTGGCGGGGTCTGCTGACGGCGGATGCCAGACAGTTTTTGAAGGAAACCGCCCATCTCACCCGAAAGGATCTGGAGGATGCATCCCAAGCGGAGCAGTATACCGGCTTCGGCAGTCGGGTCTACGCCAACGGGGATCTGTACGTGGGCGAGCTGGTGTTCGGTGTGCCCCAGGGGGTGGGAGAATACCGCTTCGCGGCGGGAGGCTTCTACCAAGGTGAATTTGCGGGAGGTACCTTCCACGGCGTGGGCCGTATGGAATGGGCGGGAGGCGCCGTGTACGAGGGAGACTTCGTAAACGGGGCCCGCACGGGGCAGGGGATCTATCTCTGGCCCAACGGAGACCGCTACGAGGGCGGCTTCTTAGACGGAAAATTACACGGATACGGCATCTATACCTACGCAAACGGCGAGGCCAAGAGCGGTTATTGGGAATACGGCGCCTTCCGTTCCCATTAAAAACTTTCTTGGAGGATCTATATGAAGCGATTGTTGGCAGGCCTTTTGTCAGGCCTTTTGCTGGGTACAGTATTCACCCTTCCCTCCGTCTCCGCCGCAGAGGGAAACCCCGCGCCCACCGTTTTGCCCGCCATCCGTGAGTGGCAGGGGGGAAGCGGTAGATTTTTGGCGGACGGCAGCACGGTTTTGGTGAACTTGTCCTCCTCTCCCGCCGTGGAGAAGGTGCAGGGCTACTTCCGCGAGATGCTTTCCTTGGACGTAGAGATCGTCACCGCAGGGGAAAGCGGCGTGATCTTCCAAAAGGATGACTCCCTTCTGGACACCGTAGGCGAGGAGGGCTATACCCTGGACGCCACGGAGACCGAAATTATCATCAAGGCGCCTACGGATACGGGGCTTTTGTACGGCGGTATCACCGTTTGCCAGAGCTTGTATGCCGACGGGTATTTCCCCGTGGGGCAGGCGGTGGACTACCCCTCCTATCCCATCCGCTCGGGGATGATCGACGTGGGCAGAGCCTGGATCCCCCTGGAGTATGTGGAGGAGATCTCCCGCTACATGGTGTGGTTCAAAATGAACGAGATCCATCTCCACATCAACGACGAGGGCAGCAACGGCTATTCCGCCTTCCGCCTGGAAAGTGACGTGAAGGGACTCACCGCCAAGGACGGCTATTATTCCAAGGAGGATTACCGCGCCTATCAGAAGCGGATGCTGGAATACGGCATGACGGTGGTGACGGAGATCGATACTCCCTTCCACTCCCGTTGTTATCAGAACGCGGACAACCCGCCTCCTCATCTGCCGGGGAACGACAGATGTCTGGACATTTCCAAGCCCGAGACCTTGGAGTTCGTGAAGAATCTGCTGGCGGAATACATGACGGGGGACGACCCCGTTTTCGTGGGGAAGGTGGTACATATCGGCACCGACGAATACCCCAGAGAATACGCGGAGGATATGCGTAAGTATACCGACGCTTTGATCAGATACGTGGATTCCTTGGGCTATATTCCCCGTCATTGGGGCAGTATGGGCCCCAACGGCTTCCCCGGGGAGACTCCCGTGGCGCAGATCGGCCAGGTGAACTTCTGGGATTGGGGCATTTCGGGCCCTTCCCAGACCATGGCAAGCGATTACGACGTGATCAACACCGTCAATTCCATTCTGTACACCGTTCCCACCACCAACTACAACTTCCCGGACTACTTCAACCTGCCCTACATGTATCAGACCTGGCAGGTGAACGTGTTCAATTATTACGAAGATGCCAAGGTGGATCCCAACGATCCCCAACTGAAGGGGGCCTGCTTCGCCCTGTGGAACGACCTGCATACCGCCTACAAGGGGGTCACCCGCTACGATATCTTTGACCGCCTGCGTGGTATGGTCTGCATGGTGGCGGAAAAGACCTGGCTGGGCGTGGCCACCAAGAATATCCCCGCCGCCGATTTTATGAAGCGGTACGAGACCCTGTCCCTGCTGGCAGGGGATGCTGACCCCGGCAGACACACCTTCCCCGCGGAGGGTATCCACCTGACCTACGAAAACGGCTTTGTGCTGGACGGGGAAAGCAGTCTTTCCGCTGTGATCCCCGCCCTGGGCTTCCCCAACACGCTGGAATTTGAGATCTCCCTGGACGAGATCCCCGAGGGGCCTCTGTTTGCGGGGGACGGGGTGGAGATCCTGGCGGATGCCGACGGCAAAGGGCACTTCGGCTTCAAAAACGAGGTGTATACCTTCACCTACGATTACACCCTGCCTGTTGGGGAGAAGGTGAAGCTGCGGCTTTCCTGCGATGGCACCACCACCGTGCTGACGGTGAACGACGGCTTGTGCTTTGAGCCTTACAACGCCCTCAACCCGGGGGACACCAAGCTTTCTACCCTCACCATCCCCCTGGAGACCATCGGCAAGGGGGTCAAGGGCAAGCTGTACAGCCTGCGGGTCACACCCGCTTTTGAGAGCGTGGCGCACCTGGTGGCAGGGCAGAACCTGGCCTTGAACGCCCCCGTCTCCGTCTCCAAGCTGGAGGTGGAGGACGGCCGCTTTACCGCCGATCTGGCGGTGGACGGTTCCGAGGATACCCGCCTTTCCTTCTCCGCAAAGGAGGACGAGCAATGGCTGGTGGTGGATCTGGGCTCCGTATGCGACATTGCCCGGGTGGAGATTTGCTACAACGAGCGCGTAGGGGAATACGACCTCCAGGTCTCTGACGACGGCGAGAACTTCACCACCGTTTACACCCTCACCGGAGGAGAAGAACGGAAGCAGGAGACCGACGTGATCCAATTGGAGAACGCCTCCGGCCGATATATCCGCTACCGTCAGCACAAGCGCTGGTATCACGCCGAGTGGAATACCTATTACAGCGGGGGCATCCGTGAGTTCCGTGTGTATTCCCGGGATCTTTCCCCCTACGAGGCCTTGATAGAGGAGGCGTATCAGCTCCTCATCGACCTGCCCGGGGACGATCCCCGAAGAAGCGACATCCGCAAGGCGGCCAACGCCCTGAAGAGCTATATCACCTCCGGCAATACGGTGTATATCCCCAACGCAGATCTGTTGGGCGAGGCGTTGACGGCGGCCATGAACGCAGAGCTTCCCGACGAGGGCGACACCTCCAAGGACGTTTCCGCCGAGGAAAGCCTGCCCGAGACCTCCGCGCCCGCACCCGCACCTGCCCCTGCGGAAAAGAGCTTCCCTTGGGGATGGGTAGCAGGGGGCATCCTTGCCCTGGGTGCCATTGCCGCGGCGGCCGTGTTTTTTGCAAAAAAGAAGAAATAAAAAATACAAAAGGTCTTGCAAAACGACGCCATATTTGTTAATATAAAAACAACAAAAATACCAAAGGAGAACACGCCATGAAACAGTTTAACATCGCCATCATCGGCCAGGGCAGAAGCGGCAGAGACATCCACGGCCTGCATCTGAAGAAGGACACGGAGCGTTTCCGCGTCGTTGCCGTTGTGGAAAAGCTGGAAAAACGTATGAACCGCGCCGCAGCAGAATATGGCTGTGACGTTTACGACGATTATACCAAGCTGTTTGAGAGAAATGACATCGATCTGGTGGTCAATTCCTCTCCCAGCCATTTGCATTACGCCATCACCAAGGATCTGCTTTCCCACGGGCTGAACGTGCTGTGCGAGAAGCCCTGCGTTCCCACCGTGGAGGAGTTTGACGATCTTTGCGAAACCGCAAAGCAGAACGGTTGCCACTTCTTGGTATTCCAGCAGAGCCGTTTTGCCCACTACTTCCAGAAGGTGAAGGAAGTCATCGCCTCCGGCGTGCTGGGCAGGATCGTCCACGTGGGGATCCAGTTCAACGGCTTTGCCCGTCGTTGGGACTGGCAGTGCTGTCTGGACTTCAACGGCGGCAACCTTGCCAACACCGGCCCTCACCCCGTTGACCAGGCGCTGAACATCCTGGACGCTTACGACCGGGATCTGGAGATCTTCTGCAAGATGGATCGCTGTAACACCTTCGGCAACGCCGAGGACTACGTGAAGCTCATCGTCACCGCTCCCGGCAAGCCTTTGATCGATCTGGACATCTCCTCCTGTGACGCTTACCCCCTCTACACCTACAAGGTGGAGGGCACCAACGGCACCCTGAAGGGCAACATGGCCCACATCGATTGGAAGTACTTCAAGCCCGAGGAGGCACCCCAGCAGAAGCTGATCCGCACCCCCCTCTACGTGGACGAGGAGCAGATGCCCGCTTACTGCGGCGAGCGGCTTACCTGGTACGAGGAAAGCTGGGACGGTGATCCCCAGGCACCCTTCATCGCGGCGGTGCAGACCTACTACGATCAGATCTACGCCCTGCTGTCCGAAGGCAGAGAGCACGATATCAAGCTGTTCCAGGTGCGCCAGCAGTTGGATCTCATCCGCAAGTGCCACGAGATGAACCCCCAGATCTGCTAAAGAGGAAGCATTATGAGACCGTTTTGGGGTATTGATATCACCAGAAACAAAAAGAACGACCATCCGGACGGCGACCCGTTGATCGTGGCATCCTCCTCCGCCTCCATGGCAGAGGACGTGAATGAAGCCACGGAGCAGGCGGACGCTATGGAGCAAAAGGCCAAGCTGCCCGGTTGGATCCGCGTGATCTACACCGTATGTGCCGTTGCGGCGTTGCTGATTGCGGGGGGCATCCTGCGGGCGGACGTTACCTTTGAGCAGGGGTACAAGAATGCGCCTGCCCTCGTTTGGATCGGCGGCGTCTGCGGCGTGATCGCCATTGCGCTGTTTGCCTGGTCAAAGCTGAGACGGAGCAAGGTGGAGGAAAGCGACGAGTTTGAGGAAACGGTTGTCCGTATAGATCAAGCCACGGCTGCAGCGGCAGAGGAGCTGGGAATTCCCGCCGACGCCTTGGACGTGGACGTGCTGGCAGGGAAGTATAAGATCAAGGACGGGAAACTCAAGTTCTGTGAGCTTTCTCCCATGACGGCGGCAACCTTCGTAAATATTTCCGCCTGGGCGTTTGTGGAAAACGACACCCTGTATCTGGCGGATGTGAGCAACAAGTACGCCATCCCGCTGTCTGAGATCACCTGCATCCGCAAGGGCGAAAAGCGCGCCGTCTTCCGTGGGTGGAACAAGCCCGTTCCCTTCAAGGAGCCGCCTTACAAGGAGTTCAAGTTCGGCGTCAACCAGTTCGGGGACATTTTCAGCAAGACTCACTATATTTTGGAATTCCGCCATGATGGCGAAACCTGGGGCGTATATTTCCTGCCCTACGAACTGCCTGCGATCTCCAAGCTGACGGGGATCACAGACGTTACGGAATAAGAACAGAATCCGCATAGTTGCTAACACTTGAAAAATCGGCAGAAATATTGCTTTTCTGCCGATTTTGTGTTATACTGAGATAGGACATCCTGCCGAAAGGAGAAGCTTTGCATGCAGAAAATTGAAATCAGACAGCGGTGTCTCCCGTCGGGATACCACATGAAAGCTTTTTTCATCGATGAACGGCCCTTGTCCGCGTATATGGATGAATGGATCGCAGGAAATGAGGCTTTGGAATATTTATTGCCTTGCGAGGGCTTGGAAATTTGCTGGACCGATGAATATAATTACGAAGGCGACGCAAGATTTATGCGCTTTGTTCTGAATCGGCAGGATGCAATCACCCCGATTTTGAGTTGCCCGGATGACATGGATTTTTCTTGCATCGTAATCGTGGCAGACGTTCTCAAGCAAGGCGATACAGTGATCTGGAAACGCATTGGGCTGGTGGATCACTCCTATGAGTCTTTTGAAGTCGAAAAAAGCAGGGGCATTGCTTTTGCCGAAGCATACTCCGAAGAAGATCGTGTGCGTTATGGCGGACAGCCGGAGCTGACAAAGGTAGGCAGCCCAGCGTGGAATAAATGGACAGGGAAAAACTGGGAGGAAGAATTGTACCGCAGAAGGGTCAACTACACCTTCCCGTATTATCAGGATGAGACACATATTCAGTGGCTCGCCGATTGTCATTTTGTGTTCCACAGAAGAGAATACGACGCGGTTGTAGAGCTCTGCTACAAAGAAAACAACTAAAACTGTAAGAGGAAGCCCCGACAGAAAGCTGTCGGGGTTTTGCTTTGCATAAATAGGGGGTTGGTTAAGTTGTATGGCGTGTAGCGCAAAAGGCTCCCCTTAGCAAGGGGAGCTGTCGCGGCGTTCTCGCCGTGACTGAGGGGATTGTTTTGATGGATAGCCCACTACATTCTTTTTTCCAAGCTTTCCGTTAACTTTGCCGCCAGAAACAGCTTTGCCAGGTCAAAGGGGAGAAAGGGCAATACGTACCGAAGCACCGCCGCGGCGATGCCGCCTATTCCCGTAGCGGGGGCGTACAGCAGGCAATACCAGGCCGTGCCGCACAGGTACAGCACCAAAAGGCCGCAAAGCATCCGCAAAAACAGGGGCATCTTTTTGGGCAAGAACCCCGTCATTGCCACGGCAGGGAGGAAGCCTATCAAAAAGCCGCCTGTGGTGCCGATCAAATGCCCCACGCCGCCCCGGAAGCCCGCAAACACGGGAAGGCCTGCCGCGCCTAAAACTAAGTAACAGCCCACCGCTACAAGCCCCCATTTGCCTCCCAGCACCCCCGCGCACAGGAACACGGCGAAGGTCTGCAGGGTAAAGGGCGGGTCGAAGGGTACTTGCAACAGGGAGCACACGGCGATGAGGGCGCAGAACAACCCCACCCGTGTGAGATGACGGTATTTGGTTGTCATTCTGCACCTCCTTTTTTGGGGGGCTCTGCCCCACCGTCTGCGACGGTTCCCCGCTTAAGGGGATGATCCCCTTAAGAATCCTGCACCTTGAAATCGGTTTTCTTGGGGTTTGTTAAGGGGGCTTCTTTTTTCGAAAAGAAGCCCCCTTGACGCGTCTCTCTTTTATTTAGCCTTTGTGTCTCGTTCCACAATAATCTTCGCCATCAGATCGTCCATGGAAAGACTGCCCAGATTGCCTTCCTTGCGGGAGCGGATGGAAACGGTGCCGTTTGCCATCTCCTCGTCGCCAATGACCAGCATATAGGGGATCTTTTCCAGCTGTGCCTCGCGGATCTTGTAGCCGATCTTCTCGTTGCGGGTATCCACCTCTGCGCGGAAGCCTGCCTTCTTCAGCACCTCCAGGCACTGATAAGCGTAGTCTGCGTGGCGGTCGGCGATGGGCAGGAGGCGAACCTGCTCGGGCATCAGCCACAGGGGGAGCGCGCCTGCATACTTCTCGATGATGTAAGCCAGAGTGCGCTCAAAGCAACCCAAGCTGGTGCGGTGGATGATATAGGGGCGCTTTGCGGTGTTGTCGGAATCGGTGTATTCCATGCCGAACTTCTCAGCCAACAGCATATCGATCTGGATGGTGACCAGGGTGTCTTCCTTGCCGTATACGTTGTGGTACTGGATGTCCAGCTTGGGGCCGTAGAAGGCGGCTTCGTCGATGCCGATGGTGTATTCCACGCCCAGGTTGTCCAAAATCTTGGCCATGGTGTTCTGGGCTTCTTCCCACTGCTCGGCGGTGCCTTCGTACTTGTTCTTGGGGTTGGCGGGATCCCACTGGGAGAAGCGGAAGGTGCAGTCCTCCAGCAGACCCACGGTGTCCAGGAAGTATTTTGCCAGCTCCAGACAGCCCTTGAACTCCTCCTCCAGCTGATCGGGACGGAGGATGTAGTGACCCTCGGAGATGGTGAACTGGCGGACGCGGATGAGGCCGTGCATCTCCCCGGACTCCTCGTTGCGGAACAGGGTAGAGGTCTCGGTGAGGCGCATGGGCAGATCGCGGTAGGAGCGCTTTCTGTTCAGATAGACCTGGTACTGGAAGGGGCAGGTCATGGGACGCATGGCGAAGCATTCCTTCTCCTCGTCTGCGGGATCGCCGATGATGAACATACCGTCCAGATAGTGATCCCAGTGACCGGAAATGCGGTAAAGGTCACGCTTTGCCATCAGGGGAGTCTTGGTGAGGAGACAGCCCTTCTCCTGCTCAACGTCCTCCACCCATCTCTGCATCAGCTGAACCACTCTTGCGCCCTTGGGCAACAGCACGGGCAAGCCCTGGCCGATGGAATCCACGGTGGTGAAATACTCCAGCTCTCTGCCCAGCTTGTTGTGGTCACGCTTCTTGGCCTCCTCCTGGGCAACCAGGTAGGCTTCCAGGTCTTCCTTGTTCAGGAAAGCGGTGCCGTAGATACGGGTGAGCATCTTGCGGGAGGAATCGCCTCTCCAGTAAGCACCGGTGGCGGAGGTGAGCTTGAAGGCCTTGATCTTCTTGGTGTAGGAGACGTGGGGGCCTGCACAAAGGTCGGTGAAATCCCCCTGCTTGTAGAAGGAAAGCTCCTCGTCCTCGGGGAGGTCGCCTATCAGCTCGATCTTATAAGGCTCGTCCTTCATCAGCTCCAAAGCTTCGGCTCTGGGGAGGGTGAAGCGCTCGATCTTCAGATTGGCCTTGATGATGGCCTTCATTTCTGCCTCGATGGCCTCGAAATCCTCTGCGGTCAGGGGTCTGTCGCCGCAGTCGAAATCGTAGTAGAAGCCGTTGTCAATGGCAGGGCCGATGGCCAGCTTTACGTGGGGAAAAAGATGCTTGACAGCCTGCGCCAGCACGTGAGAGCAGGAATGTCTCAGAGTACGCAGTTCGTCGTAGATGATGTCGCTCATAGCAATGTACGATCCTTTCGTAGCCCGCATTTTTGCGGGCGGTTGATCAGGTTTGAAAAAGGATCCCTTTTTCAAACGTAGTCCTTTTTCATAATTAATAGGAATTTTTCAGAAAAGCAGATAAGGGGGTGGCGCCTTCGTTGCTTGCCAATTGATGCTTGGCCTTGGCGATCGCTCCCGTAACCGGCTCTGCCTCCAGACGGAACAGAGTGGCGGTTTCGGGAATATGCTTTGCCACCAGCTCCATGGCCAGGGGATCCTTGAAGATCCCGCCCGCCAACGCCACGGAATAGGGCTTGCCCTCAAACAGGCCTGCCGCCGTGGTGATCAGCTCGCCCACGTAGGCGAAGTTCTGCTCTAAGATCGCCACCGCCGCAGGGTCGTTTTCCCGTGCCGCGGCGAATACCACCGGGGCAAAGGCGGCAAATTGGGTCTTGGAGTAGCCGTTGATCTCAAAAATGCTCTTATGGCATCCTTCCGGGAATTTCGCGTCCATCATGGAGGCCAAAACGCCGTAGTCGTCTCTGCCGTCCAGGGTGCGGAACACGTGGGCAAAGGCGGCCTTTCCCATTTCGTAGCCGTTACCCGTCAGGTCAAACTGGCCGTAGCCGCCGATGCGGTAGACGGTACCCTTTACCTTGACAAAGCAGGAGGAGCCCGTTCCGCAGATGATGATGGCGCCGTCCTCCCCGTGGGGGAACCCGCCGTACAGCACGTTCATACCGTCGTGGGAGCAATCACAGCGGGCGTTGGGGAAGGCTCTTCCCAGCTTGTCCCGCAACAGCTCGTTCATCTTGAAGGAGGTCAGCCCCGCGATGCCTGCAAAGACGGAGGCCACTTCGCCGTTTTCCACCCCGTTTTCACGGCAGAGAGAGGTGAAGCCCTCCAGAAGCAGAGCCTCCATGGCCTCGTAGCCGATGTCCCCGGGATTGGAGCGCCCGCGGGTGCAGGAGGCGATGGGGTTGCCCTCTGCGTCGGCCAGAAGGAAGGCGGTCTTACTGCCGCCTCCGTCTGCGCCCAACAAATAGCGTTTCATGGATTTATTTCTTTTCGTCCAGCAGGGTCTTGATCTCGTTCAGAACGGCCAGAGTCTTCTCCTCAACGGTGGGTTCCGCGGGAGCGGGAGGGGGAGGAGGAGCGGCTTCTTCCTCATCCTGGCGCAGGGATTCCATCTTCTGCTGGAATCTCATAGCGGAACGGATGATGACGAACAGGGTCAGGGCAACGATGAAGAAGTTGATGACGTAGGAAAGGAACAGACCGTAGGAGATGGCAACCTCGGGGGTGACCACGGCGCCTGCTTCGTCCAATACCTCGGGGGTGAGGACGTACTTCAGGTCTACCAGGTCCTGGGTGTTGCACAGGTTACCGATGACGGGCATCAGGATGTGATCAACCAGAGATTTTACGATCTGGTTGAAGGCAGTACCGATGATCATACCGACTGCCATATCAAGGATGTTACCCTTGGTGATGAACTTCTTGAAATCGGTGAAGAAGCCGGATTTCTTATTCTTAGCCATTATGTAGCCCTCCCTTTACGCGATAGCGGCGTTCAGCTTCGCCAGAAGAGCGTCGGCGTCGGTGCCGTGAACCTCGCAAGCCTGCTCGATGGATTCCCCGCGGGAGTGGGGGCAGCCCAGGCAATGCATACCGATCTCGAAGAAGTATTCTGCCAGGTGGGGGTACTGATCCAGCACGTCGCCGATCAGCATGTCTTTGGTGATTTTCATAGTGGGATCTCCTTTATTTTGCTTTTTTATTTTTCGATCTGAAGAAGAGGAGGAGCTGTACCACCCCTTGCCACAGGGCTACCAGCCCGCCGGTCAGCAACAACTGCCGCCAGGTGGGGAAGGTGAACAGGGCGGGGATCAACAGCAACAGCCCGCAATACGCCGCCAGGCAGGGGAAGGTCAGCCAAAGGGCTCGGCATCCGAAGCGACCGCGGCGGAGGGCGCCTTCCTCGTACAGGCACCCGCAGGCGTAGAGGAATTGGGAGAGCAACGCTCCCGGGAACAGACAGGCGGTACTGCCTGTGAACAGGAAGCAAAGGTAAAGCACCACGCCGTTCCCGATCCCAAACAGGACGGGGGGAACCGTTTCCCGCAGGAAGGTCTTCCTGCCGGGGGCGGGGACTTGGTAGTTGAGAATGGAACGGTCCGTGGGAAGCAACGCCACCACGGTGGCCAGGGCAAGGTTGCCCACCACGCCGCCCAACAGCACCTCGGGAAGGCCGTAGGGGAGGGATCCTCCCGCAAAGACGCCGACGGTCAAGCAGGTCAGCCATCCGCAAAGCCCTGCGGTCAACAGCTGTAACAGCCAGCGGAGGCGGAAATACAGCATCTTCGCCCCTGCGATGCCTGCGGCGAACACCTGGAAGCCGTTTTCCTTCATCAAAAGGTCTGCGCTTTCCCGCAGGATGTCCTTCTCGTTACTGCGGACGGCAGAGATGTCCGCTTCCCGCAGTAAGGGGATCTGGGCTTCCTCCGTGCCGGTGGCAAGGACGGTCCTGCCGGATTCCCTCCGCAGGCGAAGCACGTCCAGCCATTGATCGTGGGTGGGCTCCAGGAACACTTTATATTTCCCGGAATTCAGCACGTACATACCTCGGTCGGTGACGTCGATCTCACGGGAGCTGATCATTTCTCCCTCGCTTTCGATGATGCCAACGCTTTTCGCAATGCCTGCGGCGGTATGGTAGGGATCGTCGGTGGAGAGAACGCATTCGATCCCCGCCTTGGAGGTACGGTAGATGCCTCCTGCCATATCCACCTCCATGGAGAGGCGGAAGGCCAGGAAGCCCCGGAAGATGAGACGGCGTTCCGTCAGGGGATTCCGCAGGCTGTCCTCTCGGGTGACCCCGGAGGCAACTGCCACTAAGTAGGCCATGTTGCGGGTGGCGCGCTCTGCGGCGGAGAGGATCTTTTTCTTGGCGGCGGGAGTCATTTTGTATTCCTTCCCGTCGGTCTCGTATCCCGCACAGCGGGCCAGGACGTCCTCGGGAGCGCCCTTGATCACCACGCGGTTGTGATCCTTGTTCAGAGAGATGACTCCGTTTACCTCCCCTTCTCCGTTGCGGGCGGTGTCCACGCGGAACCATTCCTCCGTCAGCTCGGTGACGGGAATACAACGATCCCGCAGATAGGCGGCGGTGACCCCCTCGTAGGGGTGCAGGGTGCGGGGGAAGTCGGAGCATACCAAGGAGAGCTTCAACACCTCCTGCATGGCGTGGTTGGGAGGGATCTCCGCGGAATACAGCTTTCCCCCTGCAAAAACGCTGTCCAGGAAAGGCTTCTTGGGAGGGAAGGTAAGCTCCTTGGGGCACATCACCGTGTTCACCCGGGCCAGGCGGTTGATCTTATCCAGATTCCGCAGGATGACCCCGCTTTTTTCCAGCTTCCGAAGCCCGTCTCCAAAGGAAAGACAGGCCAGAGCCAGGGCGATGTCACAAAGAGAGACGGCGGCGGTGGCCGCAGACAGGGCCAGGAGAGCGCCAAGCCCTCTGCCCAGCAAAGCCCCTGCCACGGAAAGCAGGAAGCACCCCAGAAGACCGATCAGGGAAAGCCAGCGGCAATATTCCCGCGCGTGGGTCAGCAGGGGAGGAAGATAGTCTTTTTTTGTGGAACGGATCTGGCGCAACAGGGTGTGATCCCCCGTGCGGCAGACCATGGCAAGGCAGGTGCCGGAGGTCACCAGGGTGCCTGCGTACAGCATATTGCCGCTGACCGCCTCCGATTCCTTGGCGGGAATGCGGTTGGATTTCCGTACCGCCGTCCGTACCCCGCTGACGGGGGTCTCCAGGGCGGAAAGACGGCCGTCGTCCTCCAGAATACGGGCGTCGGCGGGAACCAGGTTGCCCTGCTCCAAATACAAAAGGTCTCCCGGCACCAGCAGGCGGCTGTCCGTCTTCTGGCTTTTGCCGTCCCGCACCACCTGTACCGCAAAAGCGGAATGCTTTTCACGCCCCCGCAGGACACGGGCGGCGATCAGCTCCCAAAGAGCGCCCACCGTCAGGGCGAAGGCCCCGATCCCCGTGGAGACCAGGTAGATGGGATCCTGCAAAAACAGGTAAAGAACCAGCATCACCGCCAAAAACAGCAGGCTTACCATGCCTCTCAGCTGGCTCTTGATCCCTTCGGCGGGATGGATGGCAAATTCCTTGCGGAACAGGTTCTTCCCGTGGAGGTGCAGGCGGTAGCGGGCTTGCTTTTGGGTCAGCCCGTTGAGCCCGTGGGATTCCAGGCGGGCTACCAGCTCCTCCGGGGAGCAGGTCTGGGGGATGAATACCCCGGTTTCTTCGGTTGTTTGCACCCGGGATCACCCTCCTTTCCCGCGGGGAAGCTTTTTCAAAGGTTAAATAGCTTGAATTGCCACGCCTTTTTCGTCGGCGGTGGCGTTGATGGCGGTGACTCCCACGTTGTAACGGGCCACCAGCTCCATGGCGATGGCGTCCTCCAGCTCCGTCTGGATCAGACGGCGGAGGTTACGGGCACCGTATTTCTCGGAAAAGCCCTTGTCTGCCAGGTGCCGGATCACGTCCTCCGTCCAGGTAAAGGCGATATCCTTATCCGCCAGCACCTGCTTCAGCTCGCCCAGCATAATGGCGCAGATGGCGGAGAAATGCTCTCTCGTCAAACGGTTGAACACCACGATCTCGTCCACGCGGTTTAAGAATTCGGGACGGAGGAAGGCCTCAAGTGCCGTGCGGATGCGGGTCTCGTCGCTTTCCTTTTCCGTGGCGGTAAAGCCCGTGGAGCCCACGGAAACGGCGCCTGCGTTGGTGGTCATGATGATGACGGTGTTCTCAAAGTTCACTTCTTTGCCGTGGGAATCGGTGATGCGGCCGTCGTCCAAGATCTGAAGCAGAATATTCATCACGTCGGGATGGGCCTTTTCGATCTCGTCGAACAGCACCACGGAATAGGGCTTTCTGCGGATCTTCTCCGTCAACTGGCCTGCATCGTCGTAGCCGATATAGCCGGGAGGGGAGCCGATGATCCGGGAAACGGCGTATTTTTCCATATATTCGCTCATATCCAGACGGATGAGCGCATCGGGGGAATCAAAGAGATATTCCGCCAGATCCTTCACCAATTGGGTCTTGCCCACGCCGGTACTGCCGGCGAAGATGAAGGAAACGGGCTTTTTCTTGTAGGAGATCCCGGCGCGGGAACGGCGGATGGCACGGGTCACCGTGTCGATGGCCTCGTCCTGGCCCACGATGTGGCCGCGGAGGGTGTCTCCCAGGGATTCCAGCTTTTTGAAGTCGTTTTCGCCGATGGAGGAGGCGGGGATCCCCGTCCAGACCTCGATGACGCTTGCCAGATCTTCCACGGTGAGGGCCAATTTGTCCCGCTCCGAGGAGAGCTGATCGAACCGCTGGTCCTTCTGAAGCTTTTCCGTCTTCAGCTCCGCCAAGCGGGCGTAATCCTCCTCTGCCATCATCTCCTTGGCCTCCAGATCGGACTGCTTCTTTTCCAAAGCCTTGATCTCGTCTGCCAGAGAATTCAACTCGTTGATGACGGGGGAGTGCATGGACACGTTGGCGCAGGCCTCGTCCATCAGGTCGATGGCCTTATCCGGCAGGAAACGGTCGTTGATATACCGCTCGGAGAGCTGTACCATACGGCGCACCACGTGGTCGGAAATGCGGATGCCGTGGTACTTCTCGTAATAGGAGCGGATGCCCTTCAGGATCTCCACGGCGTCCTCCACGGAGGGCTCGTTGATCATCACGGGCTGGAAACGGCGCTCCAACGCGGCGTCGTGCTCGATATATTTACGGTATTCCGTCAAGGTGGTGGCGCCGATGATCTGCACCTCGCCTCTGGAAAGGGCGGGCTTTAAGATGTTGGCGGCGTTCATCCCGCCCTCGGCGTTCCCCGCTCCCACGATGGAGTGGATCTCGTCGATGACCAGGATGATGTTGCCGTTTTCCTTGACCTCGTCGATCAGGCCCTTCATGCGGTTTTCAAACTGCCCGCGGAACTGGGTGCCCGCCACGATGGCGGTCATATCCACCAGGAAGACCTCTTTTTTCTTCAATTTATAGGGGACGTTCCCTGCGGCGATGCGGAGAGCAAGTGCTTCCGCCACGGCGGTCTTACCCACGCCGGGTTCGCCGATGAGGCAGGGGTTGTTCTTCTGCCGTCTGCACAGGATCTGGGTCACACGCTCCAATTCCGTATCCCGCCCCACGATGCGGTCCAGCTTGCCCTCGCGGGCACGGGTGGTGAGGTCGATACAGAAGGCGTCCAGGCATTTGTGCTTGGGACGCTTGCCCTCGGGCTGTTTTTTGCTCCCGGGCTTTTCCCCCTCGGGGCTCTGCCGGGCAGGCTTTTGGTCGCCGAAGACGGCGTTCAGATCGATGGCGGGGGCTCTGCCCTCGTCCTCCTCGTCGCCGTCAAGCTCTGCGGGCAGAAGGGATTCCAGCTCCCCGGACATACTTTCCAGGTCCTCGTCGGAAATGCCCATCTGCTTTAAGATATCGTCCACGGGCTTCAGCCCGATCTCTTTGGCACACTTGATGCAATAGCCCTCCTGGGTGGCCTTGCCCGCCGTTTCCTTGGTGACGAAGATCACTGCGGGTCGGGTCTGACAGCGGGTACATTTTTTCAGGATCATTCCTTGGTTCTCCTCATGTTCTCAAAATGTTTGATCCCGTAAAGCCCGCGGAAGATCTTGATGTAATACATGATCAGCGCGAACAGGATGGTAACGATCAGCAACCCGCAGAGAATGGCGTTCAATACGGCGTTGTGAGGATACAGGATCATGGTGATGGTCAAAACGAAGATCACGGCGGTGGCCAGCTTTCCGTACCAGAAGGAAGCGACCACGCTGTGCTTGGTACGCATAACGATAATAGCCCCCACCATCATGGTCAGCTCCTTCAAAGAGAAGAGGATGAGGAGTACCAGCGGGATGATGAACATATCGTCGTCCTTGAAATCCAGGGTCAGACAGAGCAAAACGGTAAACTGCATCAGCTTATCCGCCACAGGGTCAAGGATCTTGCCTACGTTGGTGATCCATTGATTCCGTCTTGCCAGGTAGCCGTCCAGCACGTCCGTAGCGGAGGCAAAGAAGAAGATGCCTGCTGCCGCCACGCGGTTGTCTTCCCGGAAGACCCACACGAAGAACGGGATGCAAAGCAAGCGGATCACGGATAAAATGTTGGGAATTTGTTTTTTCATGATGTTTTCACGCCCCTTATGTTATACGTCGGTTGTTATCAGAACAGGATCTTCAATATCTGGATCGCGTCAAAGAGGCGGTACAGGTATGTGTCCGCGGGGTTAAAGGAATCGAAGATCTCCAGCCCCTGCATGGATGCGGCGGAAACCAGAATGCCCACCACGGCGCAGAAGACGAAGATACGCACCAGCGCCAGAAGTACTCCCAGGGCCATGCCCAGCAGGGTGTTGGCGCTCCGCACGAAGGGGATCTTTTCCACCAGCCCCGTGAGCAGCTTGCCTGCCAGCTTCAAAAGCAATACCGTTGCCACGAACAGGATCAGCATGGAGAGGGCCTTCATCACCAGCACGGTGATGGGGTCGGCTATGTATTCCGCCACTTGGGCCCGCATGGAGTCCTCGTCGCCGTCAAGCTCTGCCGCCCAATGGGAAAACGCCTCCGTATCCATGCCCAGCTTTTCCAAAGCGGACAGGAGAGGGCCGTCCTCGTCCTGTGCCAGCTCCGCGATGCTTTCCGATTCCGTCAGCTCCTCCACGAAGCCTTCCGTGCCGCTGTGTACCGCGTCGGCTATGGGGGTGGCCCCCAGGATGCCGGACAAAAGCCCGGTGAAGCAGAACACCACGATCAAAGCGATGAGGGAGCTTGCGGCGTTCACCGCGGTTTTGATAAAGCCCCGCTTGCCTGCCAGGAACACGGTGACCACGGCGATGGCGAGAATGATCAGGTCAATGATAAGATTCATTGCGTTTCCTCCTTTTGGGTATCGGTCAATCGGTATGCCAGATTCTTTTCGAAGACCACGGGAGTGCCGTCTTCGTCAAACAGCAGTTGTACCGCATCTCCACGGGTGGCGTGGGATGCTTCCTCCCCGGACAGGGGGAGCAGGGTGACCTCCTCGGAGGTCAGAAGATACAGGGTGTCTGCCGCAAAGTGCAGATCCGCGGGAACGGCGGGGCAGGGGGTATGGCCCACCACGTCTCCTTCGCCGTCGTACACCGTCAGCTCCACGCCGTCGGAAAGCCCGCCGCCGGTGGTGATCACCAGCACGTGTCCGTTTTCGAAACGGCAGTTGGCAAGGCCTGCGCCCTCCATGGACACCGTTTGCAGCACGGAATGATCCTCCCCGCTGCAGAACCGCAGGGCAGTCCCGGTGAGGACGGCGTAATTCCCGTCCTCCAGATAGCCCGCCATCAGGGGAAGCTCTCCCGTAAAGGTGGCGGTATACACAGGCTCCTCCTCCTTCACGGAGTAGACCTGCAGTAGCGTACGCAGGTAGCCGCCTCCCGCCTCGTGCCCCAGGGCCAGGAACTGCTTCCCGTCGGGGGAGAGGGCGATGTAATCGACGTAGGTGTTGCTCAGCAGACGCTTGTAGATCTGCCGTGCGTAGCCGTCGTAAACGTAAATGGCACTGCGGTAGTTCTTTTCCGCGGTGATCACGGCGAAGTGGCCGGATTCCGAAGCGGAAAAGCCGTAGATGGGGTAATCCATGGCAAGGCGGGCCAACTGGGAGTAGGAGTTGAACATCCGCACCTCGTTGCCGCCCAGGTCGTAGGCGAAAATATTCTGGGAGGTGGCCACCAGGCGGGGATCCTCCATGCGGAAGCTCTCGGAGAACAGCTTGCTCCCCACGGTGCCGGCTTCACGGCTGTACACCGTCAGCCCGTCGGTATTGAGAACCACCAGGTCTCCCTTGAACAGGGCGCCTCGGTTGGATTCCACGTAGTCGTAGCGGATCTCGGCGGCGGCGGAGACGTCCACCTCCGTCAGATCCAGAAATTTCAGCATATAACGGAAGTTTTCGGCAGTCAGCACGTCACCGTGGGCGGTAAAGCCGTACACGCCGAACAGCACCGTTGCCAAAAGACAGAAATACCGCAGGTGGGACACCCGCCGGGCCTTCTTCTCGTAGTACTGTTCCACGGTGGGGGTTTCCGTATTCTTTTTTCGTTTCTTGCGGTCAAAAAAGATGGAAAATGCAGACACAAAAACACTCCGTAGAAATCAAAGGGTCAATAAAAAACTTTTTTCAGGCAAAGTCCCGTGGGAGGCATGGTACGCCCTGCCGCAGAGCGGTCTTTGGCTTCCAGAACAGAAGCGGGGGTGCCTTCCAGCACGCCGTCCTGGAGATCCAGCACGGTGCCCACCAGAATACGCACCATGTTGTACAGGAACCCGTCGGCGGAGACGGTAAATTCCACCGTCTCTCCCTCTCTTTTGCAGGAGAAATCGTATACCGTCCGCACGGTATCGGTGATATCGCTTCCCGCCGCCATAAAGGAACGGAAATCGTGCTTCCCCGTAAAGGCCTTGCAAAGGGTATCGCAAGCCGATTCGTCGATCTGCTTCTGCCAAAGGGAGGCGGTCTGTGCGGTGAAGGGATCCTTCACACGGGAATTGCGGATACGGTAGACGTATTCCTTGCCCTTGGCGTCGTAGCGGGGATGGAAGTCCTCCGGCACCTCCCACGCCTCCAATACGGAGATGTCCTCCGGCAGGCGGCTGCCCAGCGCCAGGGGGATCTTTTCCGCGGGGATGCTTTGGGGGATGCCCTCCGCCTTGCAGATAAAGCCTTCGGCGTGGACGCCCGCATCCGTGCGGGAACAGCCTGTGACGGTGCCGCGGGTGCCGAAGGCGGCCTCCATAGCATCCTGCAAGACTTCCTGGACGCTTTTGCCGTTTTTCTGCACCTGCCACCCGCAGTAACGGGTGCCCAGGTAGGCGATCTTCAACGCCGCCGTCATAAAGCAAAGGCTCCCAGGGTGAAGGACAGATAGTGATTCATAAAGGGAATTGCCACGCAAAGAGCGATAAACAGCAACAGGAACAGGTAATCGGAGACACGGCTCTTCATCACCTTCAGCTTGGTTCTGCCCTCGCCGCCCCGATAGCAACGGCATTCCATGGCCTCCGCCAGCTCATCCGCTCTGCGGAAGGCGGAGACGAACAGGGGGATCAGCACGGGGATCAAGGCCTTGGCCTTCTTCAAAAGACCGCCGCCGTCAAAATCCGCGCCTCTGGCCTTCTGGGCGGAGATGATCTTATCCGTCTCCTCGATGAGGGTGGGGATAAAACGCAAGGCGATGGTCATCATCATGGCGAACTCGTGAACGGGCACGCCGATCTTGCGGAGAGGGCCGAAAAGGGATTCGATGGCATCCGTCAACGCCAGGGGGCTGGTGGTGTAGGACAGGAGAATACTGCTTCCCGCCACCAGGCAGACCAAGCGCACCATCATAAATACCGCGGTGCGGATGCCTTCGGGGTAGATGGTCAAAATACCCCATTCCACCAGGGGCGTTTCCCCCGTGGTGAAGAACAGGTTGATGGCTCCCGTAAACAATAATACGAAGATCACCGGCTTCAAAGAACGGAGAAGCACGGAAAAACGGATACGGGAGGAAACTGCCAGCGCCACCGTCACCCCCAGCACCAACGCCAGGGAGGCGGCGTTCTGCGCCAACAGCGCGAAGATCATGTAGACCACCAGCACCACCAGCTTGATGCGGGGGTCCGCTTTGTGAAGAAAGGAATTTCCGGGGAAGAACTGGCCCAGGGTCACGTCTTTCAGCATTCCAGCATCCTTTCCAACTGCTTCTTGGCGTAGTTCACGGTATAGATATCCGTGCCCGCGCAAAGGGAGCGCTTTTTCAGCTCGATAAACAGTTTGGTGATCTGGGGCAGGTCAAGAGAGGCGTCGAACAGCTTTTCCGCCTGTCCGAAGACCTCCTCCACCGTGCCGTACAGGTAGACCTCGCCGTCCTTCAGAACCAGAATACGGTCGGCGTACTTGGCTACCTCCTCCATGCTGTGGGAAATGAGGAGCAGGGTGGCACCCAAACGGTCCTTGTATTCCATCAGACCGCCGAAGATCTCCTCTCTGCCCTTGGGATCCAAGCCTGCGGCGGGCTCGTCCAGAACCAGCACCTCGGGCTCCATGGCTACCACGCCTGCGATGGCGGCGCGGCGCTTCTGGCCGCCGGAAAGCTCAAAGGGGCTTCTTCTCAGCTCCCCTTCGGACAGGCCGCAGAAACGGGCGGCATCCTCCACGCGGCGGTTGATCTCATCCTCTGTCAGCCCCATATTGCCGGGGCCGTATGCAATGTCCTTGCGGACGGTTTCTTCAAACAATTGGTATTCGGGGTATTGGAACACCAGCCCCACCCGGGAACGGATCTTCCGCATCTCCTTGGGCTTGGCGTGGATGCTCTCGCCCCCCAGCAGGATCTCCCCGGAGGTGGGGTTGCGAAGCCCGTTGAGCAGGGTGGCAAGGGTGCTTTTCCCCGAGCCGGTGTGGCCGATGATGCCGATGACCTCCCCCTTGGGGAAGGAAACGGAGAGATTCTTCAAGGCCTCCTTGCGGAAGGGGGTGCCCTCACCGTAGACCACGGAGACGTTTTTTACCTCCAAGGCCGCGGGCTTCTCCGCAGAAACCGCCGTTTCCTTGGGCGTAGCGGGGAAAACGTTCTTGGGAAGCACCTTCTCCAGCTCGTCTGCCGCCTCCATGGTGTGGAGGATCCCCTTGGGGAAGGGGTGGCCGTCCTTGGTCATCAGATGCAAAAGCTCGGTGACCTGGGGGACGGAGAGGGAGACGTTTTTCAGCTCCTCCACGTTGGAGAAGATCTCACGGGGGGCGCCGTCCATCAGAACGCGGCCGTGATCCAGAACCACCACGCGGTCTGCCTCGATGGCCTCCGCCATGTAGTGGGTGATGGTGATGACGGTGATCTGCTTTTCCTTGTTCAGCTTCTTCATAGCCGCCATGATCTCCCGTCTGCCGTTGGGATCCAGCATAGCGGTGGCTTCGTCGAAGATGATGCAATCCGGGCTCATGGCAAGAACCCCTGCGATGGCGATCCTCTGCTTCTGCCCGCCGGAAAGCTTGCTTGTGGCGTGCCGGGCGTATTCCGTCATGGAGACGGTGGCAAGCGCCTCGTCCACGCGGCGGCGGATGACCTCACGCTTGTAGCCCAGATTCTCGGGAGCGAAGGCCACGTCCTCCTCCACCACACCTGCCACCAATTGGTTGTCGGGGTTCTGGAAGATCATGCCGCATTTTTCCCGCAGCTTCCACAGGGATTCCTCGTCGTCGGTGGGCAGACCCGCCACGGTGATCTTGCCCCCGGAGGGCTGTAAGATCCCGCAGATCAGCTTGGCAAGGGTGGATTTTCCGCTGCCGTTGTGCCCAAGCACGGCGGTATAGCTTCCCTTTTCGAAGGAAAGACTGACGTCGTTTATCACCGGCAAGTCGCTTCCTTCGTAGAAGAAGGTTAAATTTTGAATATCGATAAAGCTCATAATAACGTCATTCTTCAGAATAGGTTTTGAAGATCCTTAAGAAACTTTTTCCGAAAAGTTTCTTAAGCGGGTGAAGGGCAGCGCCCTTCGTGCACTGTCAGTGAGAGCGTAGCGTCACCTTGTCCAACGGCTGGCCGCTCCGCAGGGAAGGGGGATGCCGGAGGCCACTACGGGGAGTCCCAATTCGTCGCTGACCACCTTGCCGCCGAACCGCTTCATGTGGCGGTTCAACACGTAGCCGTTGGTGGAGGGGGAAAGCCCCGTGGTGTAGGAGTTCAGGATCACGAACAGCGGATCGTCGGACAGCACGCCGCAAACCAGCTCCACCAGCCCGTCCAGGCTTTCCTCGATGACCCAGCGTTCCCCGCCGGGGCCTCTGCCGAAGGAGGGGGGATCCAGGATCACCGCGTCGTAGCGGTTGCCTCTGCGGATCTCCCGCTGAACGAACTTGGCGCAGTCGTCCACGATGTAGCGGATGCGGTTGTCGGGAATGCCGGACAAAGCGGCGTTCTGCTTGGCTCTTGCCACCATGCCCTTGGAAGCGTCCACGTGGCAGACGAAGGCGCCCGCCTTGGCCGCCGCAACGGAAGCACCGCCAGTGTAGGCAAACAGGTTCAACAGCTTGATCTCCCTGCCTGCGTTCTTGATGAGATCGGAAAACCAATCCCAGTTGGCCGCCTGCTCGGGGAACAGCCCCGTGTGCTTGAAGCCCATGGGGGATAAGAGGAACTTCAGATCTCCGTAGGAGACCACCCATTCCTCGGGAATGTCCTTTTTGACCCACTCGCCGCCGCCCTTGTTACTGCGGCGGTAGATGCCCCCGGCTTTCTTCCATTCCGGGCGCTTTTTGTCCCCGCCCCAGATGATCTGGGGGTCGGGACGGATGAGGATATGGTCTCCCCATTTTTCCAGCCGTTCGCCGTCGGCGGCGTCCAGCAAGGTATAGTCTTTCCAATTTTCTGCAACAAACATCAGCTTTCCTCGTTTTCAAAGGTGAGTTGTTCCGCCGTGCTGTAAACCTGCTCCGGATAGGGTACGCCGATATGGCGGTAGGCTCCCGCCGTGGCCATTCTGCCCCGGGGGGTACGGTTCAGGAAGCCCAGCTGCATGAGATAGGGCTCGTAAACGTCCTCGATGGTGACCGCCGCTTCTCCCGTGACAGCCGCCAGGGTGTCCAGCCCCACGGGGCCTCCGCCGAAGTGACGGATGATGGCGTCCAGCATTTTGCGGTCCACCGCGTCCAGACCCAGTTCGTCCACCTCCATGGCGCGGAGGGCGATGTCGGCGATCTCTCTGTCGATGGTGCCGTCCCCCTTCACCGCCGCAAAGTCACGAACCCGCTTCAGAAAGCGGTTGGCGATACGGGGGGTGCCTCTGGAACGCTTGGCGATCTCCAAGGCGCCCTCGGGAAGAATGGGGGTGTCCAGGATCCCCGAGGAACGGGTGACGATCCGGGCAAGCTCCTCCGGGGGATACAGCTCCAGACGGAAGGTCATGCCGAAGCGGTCGCGGAGAGGGGCGGACAATTGCCCCGCTCTGGTGGTGGCACCGATGAGGGTGAAGGGCTTCAAGGGAATGCGGATAGAACGGGCGGAGGGCCCCTTGCCCATCATCAAGTCCAGACAATAGTCCTCCATGGCGGGGTACAGCACCTCCTCCACCTGCTTGGGGAGACGGTGGATCTCGTCGATGAACAGGATGTCGTTCCGCTCCAGGGTGGTAAGCAAAGCCGCCAGATCCCCTGCCTTTGCGATGGCGGGGCCGGAGGTGATCTTCAGATTGACCCCCAATTCGGAGGCGATGATGCAGGACAACGTGGTCTTCCCCAGACCGGGAGGGCCGAAGAGCAAGACGTGATCCAGAGCCTCCTGCCTTGCGGTGGCGGCTTGGATGTAGATCTCCAGGTTGGCCTTCAGCTTTTCCTGCCCCACGTATTCCGACAGGGTCTTGGGACGAAGGGACAGCTCTGTTTCCGTGTCCTCCGAGATATATTCCGATGCGGTGAAACGGCTTTCGAAATCGAAGTCGTCGTTCCCGTAGGTAGGCACTTTCGTGTTAATAGGCATGGCAAATTACCGTTCCTTGTTCACTTATCGTTTGGAGGCCAGAATGCGTAAAGTCTCCGCGATCATTTCCTCCAAGGGCAGGGAGGGGGAGACGGAACGCATGGCGTCCCGGATCTGCTCTCTGGAGAAGCCGTAAAGGGTCAGGGTGTCGATGACCTGGGAGGCGTTGGCGCCGCCGCTGACACCGGGGATGTCCGAGGTGACGGGCAGACCGTTTGCCACCTTGTCCTTCAGCTCCAAAATCACCCTCTGGGCGGTCTTGTTCCCCACGCCGGGGGCGCGGGCGATGGCCTTGTAGTCCCCGTCGGCACAGGCGCGGATAAACTCCTCGATGGTCAGCACCGAAAGGATGGCACCCGCTCCCTTGGGGCCGATGCCGGAAACGGAGATCAGCTTGCGGAACAGCTCCAATTCTTCTTCCGTGGCGAAGCCGTACAGATCCGCCGCATCCTCCTTCAAGGCCAGGTGGGTGTACAGCAAGGCCTCCTTCTTCAGCTTGGAGGACAATGCCGCAAAGGTGGAGGCGGGGATGTTCAGCTTGTAGCCCACGCCGCCGCAATCCAGCACGGCGATCTCGTTTTGCAGGACGGTCAACGTCCCTCGAAGATAATAAAACATAGTTGTGTTCACACCTTTCGTAGTCCGCCGCGCGGACGGTCGGGATGGATTTTGTGAGCGAAGCCGCAAAATCTCGTTTGAAAAAGGATCCCTTTTCAAACAGAACCTCAATATTTGTGAAGCGCCGTGTTGCCGTGGCAGATGGCGATGGCGATGGCGTCCGCCGCATCGTCGGGCTTGGGAGTCTCCTTCATGTGGAGGTACTGCCGCACCATGTACATCACCTGCTGTTTTTCCGCCCTGCCGTAGCCAACCACGGCGGATTTTACCTGCAGGGGGGTGTATTCGTAGATGGGGAGACGGGCCTGGTTGGCGGCCAGCAGGATCACCCCTCTGGCCTGGGCCACGTCCACGGCGGTCTTCTGGTTGTTGTTGAAGAACAGCTCCTCCACGGACATACAGTCGGGACGGTGGCGGGAGATCAGCTCCTGCATTCCCTGGTAGATCTCCGAAAGGCGATCCTCCAAAAGGGTGTGGGCGGGGGTGGTGATACAGCCGTATTCCAGACAGCGGAAGTTCCCGCTGACGCATTCCACCACGCCGTAGCCAACGATGGCAACGCCGGGGTCGATCCCCAAAATGACCATGCCGTACCTCTCCGAAAAGTTTTGATAATAACCCAGGGTAAAATACCCCCTATAATTCCGTTATTATACCATATAATGATAGTTTCGTCAAGAAGAAAGGGTGTAAAAATACCGTATAATTTGTGAATTTTTCCCATCAAAATGCCCATCTCTTTTCTCGCTTGCTAAGGGTGCGGAGAGGGGATGGAAAAAATTTTCCTTGACAAACGTCGAAATTTGTGGCATAATGTTGCGGATCGCGGGAGAACTGCGACCTAACGCGCAAACGTAAGCTACGAAAGGCATGGACATCCATATGTCATTTTTTAAACGGACAGCAGCATTGCTTTTGACCTTCGTTCTTCTGACCACCGCCGTGTGGGGATACGCACCCGCCGTTTCCGCAGGGGAGCAGATCCTGGATGCGGAGAAGGCCTCCGGCAGTGATTACACCGACCGTCCCGCCCTGGCCGCCGCTCTGGACGCGGTGTTTGCGGGAGATATCGATCTTTTCAGAAACTACAATTGCACCAAGGAGAAGGAAGCGCCCTTAGGGTCCTCCCATCTCACGGGGAGCAATCAGTATTACATCATGTGCCCCGCCACGGGAGACGTGATCTCCGGCTGGCAATGCTATATCTACGGCAACGCGGTATACAACAAGCTGTTCGGTGAGTACGTTTACCACGGCGGCCACGACTTCCTGTATTCCGAATTGGTCATGGAGGGTGGCGCCAAGACGGTCTCCTACGAGGCTTTCAAGGAGGCGGGCATTCTTTGCGGCGCCTATATGCGTACCACCTGCTATAAAAGCGGGGCTTATCACAGCTCCAAGGCCCATTCTCTGATCATCCTTTCCTACGACGAGGAGACCGTTTCCTACGTGGACGGCAACTCCGACGGCAGAGGCCTGGTGCGGATCAACACCCGTACCTGGGAGGAGTTCAACAGGGTAACTCTTTCCGGAAAGAGCCGTTACGTGGCACATATCGTTCAGCCCACCCGGGAGTATTACGACAGCCTGTATCCCCTTCCAGAAGAGGAACTGGCTATGGGAGACCTGAACGATAACGGCAAGGTGGACGCTTTGGACTATATGCTCCTGAAGCTGGCCGTGCTTGGGAAGTGCGAGTTGTCCTTTGCCCAGAAGAAGGCCGCCGACGTCAGCGGCAACGGCAAGGTGGATCCTGCGGATTACCTGCTGGTGAAGACCCAGGTTTTGGGACGGGGCCCCGTCACCCCCAGATAAAGCTTCCCCAAGCTCCGGCTGAAAAAGCCGGGGCTTTTTTGTCCCTCGGGACAAGAGAAAAACCGCGGGGATAAAGATTTTTCCTTGCTTTTGGGGAAAGGTGTGGTATACTGTAACCAAAGAGAGAAAGGATAGGCCTTTTTATGGAGCACGTTACCATCGGAAAACAATACGGAGAGGGGAAGGTCGTCTACGCGGAGTGCGTGGCAAACGGGGATCTTTCCCGGGCAAAATCGGGAGGAAACAGCTTCCTTTTGGTGTGCCTGTTTGAGGGAACGCTTCGCTTTTCCGCGGGAGGCAGGTCCTACGTTGGGGAGGCGCCCTGCTTTTTGTGCTTTGACGAACGGGAGGAGCCTATTTTCGAAAACACCGCAGGGGCGAGATACGCCTGCGTTTGGTTCCACCCCTTGTTTCTGAACGTGAACATGACCCTCTCCCGCATCCGTTCCGTGGAATACGAGGACATGGCCTCCGTCCACGACCTGTTTCTGCTTCGTCCCTTCCTGGACGGGGGATATATCGTCCCCGCCACCGCGGAGCGGCTGGCAAGCGCGGAGCATGCCTGCCGCTGTATGGAGCGGGAGCTGAGGGAACAGCGGGATTGGTATTGGTCCTGCCGCAGTCGAAGCTATTTTATGGAGCTGCTCATTTCCCTGGAGCGGGTCTATGCAGAGGTGGGCTATCCCCTGGTGGCCAATCAGCCCTACGGGGAGACGGCGGGGGAGGCGGATCTTTTACAGGACGCCGTCCTTTATCTGGAAGGCCACTTTGCCGAGGAGCTGACCATTCGGGACGTCTGCACCCGTTTGGGAGCAAGCCGTTCCTCCCTCACTGCCGCCTTCCGCAAGGGGATGAATACCACGGTGATGGAGTATCTCATGGCCTTCCGCGTGAGGGTGGCAAAAAAGCACCTTGCCTTCACCGAGATCCCCCATAAGGAGATCGCCTTCCGTTGTGGGTTCAAGACCGTCCAGCACTTTTCCCGCGTGTTCAAGCAACACACCGGGCAGACCCCCGGGGAGTTCCGCAGGAATGCGGTGCAGAAACGAAAGGATGAAATCAAATGAGAAGAATTTTTGCCATGGCTTTATGCCTTTTGCTGCTGGTAACGGCGTTGCCCTTTCGGGCGGAGGCCGCAGGGTATGAGGAGGAAGGAGACTTTCTCTACACGGTAAGCAACGGGCAGGCTCAATTGCGTTTGTATCAAGGAAACGATAAGGTCGTAGAGGTACCCGCCGAGTTGGGCGGCTGTTCGGTGGTCAGAATTGACACCTATGCCTTCAAGGAATCTTCCGCGGAGGAGGTCATCCTGCCGGAAGGGATCACCGATATTGGCGCCCAAGCCTTTGAGGATTGCGCTTCCTTGAAGAAGATCAACCTTCCCGAAGGGCTTTTGGACATCGGCATGGGGGCGTTCCTCCGTTGCAGTGCTTTGGAAGAGCTGGATTTTCCCTCCACCTTACGGTCTGTGGGCATGAGCGCCTTTCAGAAATGCGCCTCCTTGGAAGAGGTGGTGCTTCCCGAGGGGCTTTTATACCTGCAGTCCGGCGCTTTTCTCGGATGCACGGGGCTGCGAAAGGTCGTTTTGCCCTCCACCCTGCAGCTTCGGCTGACGGACAGCAGTTTGTTCCAGAACTGTACCGCTTTGGAAGAAGTGATCCTGTCGGAAGGGTTCACCTTGATACCCTCCGCCGCGTTTGCGGGCTGTACTTCCTTGGCGAAGGTGGAGATACCCTCCACCGTGACCCGCATTGACACCCTTGCTTTTGAAAACTGTACCTCTTTGAATCGCTTGACACTTCCCGCTTCCTTGTCCACCGTGGGAGGGGGCATCCTGTCGGGTTGCGGTGAGGTGGAGATCCTTTTGGAAGAAGGCTCACCCTTGACCTATGAAAACGGCGCCTTGTATAACGAAAGCGGCTTTTTGGTGTACGCAAGGGGGATGGAAGAGCTTCCTCCCCTGCAAAACGGCATCGAGAGCTATGCTTTTGCCGGTAACACGGTTTTGAAAACCGCCCATATTCCCGCAAGGGTCACGGCGGTGCGTTCTTACGCTTTTCGGAATTGCACAGCCTTGGAGGCGGCTACCGTTCCCTGGTCTGTGGAGGATCTGAACGGCACGTTCTGCGGATGCGAAAGCCTTTCCTCCGTGAACCTGTACCAGGGACTGGAGATCATCGGGGCGCAGACCTTTGCAGGGTGTAAGAATCTGACGGAGATCCGTCTGCCCGAGGGGCTTTTGGCCATCGGCCTCCGTGCTTTTGCGGAGTCGGGGCTGACCTCTGTGTATATTCCCGATACCGTTACCCGGATCGAGCAGGAAGCCTTTCTGGATTGCCCCAACCTGACCCGTATCGAATGCGGTGCATCGGAAAAGCCGAAGGGATGGAGCGACGCTTGGGTACCCGAAGGGGTGGAGATCGTCTGGGGCGTTGCCCGCGAGGAAGATCCCGCGTTCTCTTACGGAGAAGAAAACGGCTACCTCTACCGGATCCTGGATGGGGAAGCCATTCTTCTGGGCTACAAGGGGAACGACAAAGAGCTGGCCCTGCCCGCTACCCTTGGGGGCAAGCCCGTGACGGAGATCTGGCAGAACGCCTTCAGTATGCTTGGCGACGTTCGCGGCGAGAGTATGGACAAGGTTGTGATCCCCGAGGGGGTAAAGCGGATCGGCGAAATGGCATTCTTTGAATGCGGTGAGTTGTCCTCCGTGGTGCTTCCGGGCAGTCTGGAATCTATCGGGGAAGGGGCTTTTTACAGCTGTGCTTTGAGAAAAGTGAAGATCCCCGCCTCGGTTTCCGTGATTCCCGCCAATTGTTTTGCTCGGTGCCAGTGGATGACGGAGGTTGAGATCCCCGAAGGGGTCGTGGAAATTCAGGAGGACGCTTTTTACAACAGCTCCTTGAAGAAGATCTCTCTGCCCGCTTCGGTGACGGAGATCCATCCCACTGCTTTTTCACGGCTCCAGTTTTTGACATCCTTTACGGTTTCCTCCGAAAACCCCGTGTACAGCGGGTGGGGAAATTGCTTGCTGAAGGGAGACACCGTGGTGTTGGCAACGGGAGAATTCCCCCAGGAGTTTTCTCTTCCCGAGGGGGTGCGGGTGATCGGAGAAAACGCCTTTGCCTCTGCGGAATATCTGAAATCCGTGGTTCTTCCCTCCACTTTGGAGCGGATCGAGAACGGCGCTTTTTCCGCCTGCACCCGTTTGACCTGCATTGAGATCCCCGAGGGGGTGACCTATGTGGGGGACAGAGCGTTTTACAGTACCGAAGCTTTGGCAGAGGTGATCCTGCCGGAAAGCCTGACCCACATCGGAGACTCCGCTTTTGCGGGGGCGGCCTTGACCTCTGTCTACGTGCCCAAGGGCGTGACCTTCATCGGCAGAGAAGCCTTTGCCTACAACGATAACTTGACGGAATTGCTCTTCGGCGCCACGGAAAAGCAGGAGGGTTGGGACGAAACCCTGGCGTACCGTTGCCCCGTGTCGAATTCGGGCAATATGAAGCTTGGCGTGAAAAATCCCTACGCCTCCGAAGACCCCGAAGAGAATGTCAGCGGGGAAACCTCCGGGGAAGAAAGCTCGGAAGCCGCTTCCGAAGAACCCTCGGCGGAAGCAAGCAGTGCAGTTTCCGCACCTCCCGAAGAAGGAAAGTCCTTCCCGTGGGTTTGGGTGATCCTCGCGGTGGCGGCGGTTGCCGCGGCGGTGTTGGTCGTGGTGAAAAAGAAAAAATAAGCAGATCGGTCGGACGGGTTTTTCCTGCCCGGCCGTTTTTTCGTAAAGGCGGGGCGTCTTACCGTTTCGCAAAAGGGGACTACGAACACGCAATGGGTAAGGGTGGGGATTTACGTTTTGCACCCCGTGCGGGGGATACGGTTTGATTTTCCATCGTTTTCGTTTCGTGTCCGTAGGGGTTGACGTCCACGGCAACCCGCATTGCGGGAGATGCGGTTTGGTTTTCCACCGATCTGCGCTTGGGTCCGTAGGGGTTGACGCCCACGGCAACCCGCATTGCGGGGGATACGGTTTGATTTTCCACCGATCTGCGCTCGTGTCCGTAGGGGTTGACGTCCACGGCAACCCGCATTGCGGGAGATGCGGTTTGATTTTCCATCGTTTTCGTTTCGTGTTCGTAGGGGTTGACGTCCACGGCAACCCGCATTGCGGGGGATACGGTTTGATTTTCCACCGATCTGCGCTCGGGTTCGTAGGGGTTGACGCCCACGGCAACCCGCATTGCGGGGGACACGGTTTGATTTTCCATCGTTTTCGTTTCGTGTCCGTAGGGGTTGACGTCCACGGCAACCCGCATTGCGGGAGACACGGTTTGATTCTTCGCCATTCTTGTTTCGTGCTTACGGTTTCTCCCTAACGCATAGCAAAGATTCCCCGCCTGTGACCCGTTTTTTCGCCGAACCGATCCGTTTTTTCGATTTTATGGAATGAAAAACGAATTTTGCTAAGGATTTCCGCCGCTTTTCGGCAGAAAAATCCGCCGTTTCCACTTGACAAAGAAAAGGGGAAGTAGTATAATGAGACCTGTAAAGAAAGATTCTGTCGAACGGCCTCGGTTGCGTGGTCGCTTTTTGTGCGTAACGGGTTGGGCGGCAGAGCCACGGTTTCTGAAAAACATTATGCAGGAGGATAAGCACATGGCACTTACCCAGGAACAAATCGCAAGCAAGACGGAAGACCTGAAAGCTTACATTGCTGCGCACAAGGACGTTGACGGCCCTCTCATGCCGATCATGCAGTACGCGCAGGAGTCTTTCAGCTACCTGTCTATGGAAACGATGACGCTCATCGCTGATTCGTTGGGCATCCCCGTTACCGACGTTTACGGTATCGCAACCTTCTACGCACAGTTCTCTCTCAAACCCAAGGGTGACTACGTTATCCAGGTTTGCCAGGGTACTGCATGCTACGTTAAGGGTGCGGCCGCCGTATTGGACGAGGTGAAGGACATTCTCGGCATCCAGTCCGGCGAGACCACGGAGGACGGCAAGTTCTCTATTCAGGATACCCGCTGCCTCGGCTGCTGCGGTCTGGCTCCCGTTATGACCGTCAACGCTGACGTATACGGCCGTATCACCCCCAAAGACGTCAAGGGCATTCTGGAAAAGTATTGATCTTTTCACAGGGAAAATGCGATTTCTAAAAATTACAGGAAGGGTTTAATTGTATGAATCTTGAACAACTTGCTCAAATTCGTGAAGCAGGCCAGGAAACCGTTAAGCTGCGCCAGGCAACCGGCGTTCCCGGTACCGGCATGCATCACATCATGATCTGCGGCGGTACCGGCTGTACCTCCTCCGGATCCAATAAACTGAAGGAGATCTTCGAGTCCGAGGCGGCTCGTCTCGGCATTTCCGATCAGGTGAAAGTGGTTATGACCGGTTGCTTCGGTCTGTGTGCACTGGGCCCCATCGTCATCGTTTACCCCGAAGGCACCTTCTACAGCCAGGTTCAGGCTGAGGACGTTCCCGAAATCGTGGAAAGCCACCTGAAGGGCGGCGTTCCGGTTGCCCGTCTGGTATACGAGGATATCGGCGATCTGAAGCTGGAGGAAGGCCGTTCCCCCACGCTGTTCGACACCACCTTCTATCACAAGCAGGTTCGTCTGGCGCTCCGTAACTGCGGCGCCATCAACCCCGAGGATATCAACGAGTACATCGCAGTAGACGGCTACCAGGCTCTGGCAAAGGCACTTACCGAGATGACTCCCGACGAAGTCATCCAGACCGTGTTGGATTCCGGTTTGCGCGGCAGAGGCGGCGCAGGCTTCCCCACCGGCAGAAAGTGGATGTTCGCAAAGGCTCCCGCTCCCAAGAAGTACGTCGTATGTAACGCCGACGAGGGTGACCCCGGCGCGTTCATGGACCGTTCCATCCTGGAGGGCGACCCCCATACCGTTATCGAGGCTATGGCCATCGCAGGCTACGCCATCGGTGCAGACGAGGGTTACGTTTACGTCCGTGCAGAGTACCCCATCGCAGTCAGACGTTTGCAGAAGGCCATCGATCAGGCCCGCGAGGTAGGTCTGCTGGGTAAGAACATTCTGGGTACCGGCTTCAACTTCGATATGCAGATCCGTCTGGGCGCAGGCGCATTCGTCTGCGGCGAGGAGACCGCACTGCTGACCTCCATCGAGGGCAACCGCGGCGAACCCCGTCCCCGTCCTCCCTTCCCTGCAGTGAAGGGTCTGTTCGGCAAGCCCACCGTTATCAACAACGTTGAGACCTACGCCAACGTTTGCCAGATCATCCGTAAGGGTGCAGACTGGTTCAAGGCTACCGGCACCGAGACCTCTACCGGCACCAAGGTATTCGCTCTGGGCGGTAAGATCAAGCATACCGGTCTGGTAGAAGTTCCCATGGGTATCACCCTCCGCGAGATCATCTACGATATCGGCGGCGGCATCCCTAACGGCAAGAAGTTCAAGGCGGCTCAGACCGGCGGTCCTTCCGGCGGCTGTATCCCCGCGATCAATCTGGACACCCCCGTTGACTTCAACTCTCTGATGGCCATCGGCTCCATGATGGGCTCCGGCGGTATGATCATCATGGACGAAGACAACTGTATGGTTGACATCGCTAAGTTCTTCCTGGAGTTCACCGTTGACGAATCCTGCGGTAAGTGCGTTCCCTGCCGTCTGGGTACCAGAAGAATGCTGGACATCCTGACCCGTATCACCGAGGGTGAAGGTCAGGACGGCGATATCGAGAAGCTGGAAGCTCTGGCAGAGGATCTGAAGACCTCCGCGCTTTGCGCACTGGGTCAGACCGCTCCCAACCCCGTAGTTTCCACCCTCCGTTACTTCCGCGACGAGTACGAGGCTCACATCTACGAGAAGCGTTGCCCCGCAGGTGCATGTAAGGCCCTGCTGCAATACACCATCGATCCCGAGAAGTGCAAGGGCTGTTCCCTCTGCGCACGCAAGTGTCCCGCAGGCGCTATCACGGGCGAGATCAAGAAACCCTACACCATCGATCCTGCCAAGTGTATCAAGTGCGGCGTTTGCGAAGCTACTTGTAAGTTCGGCGCGATCAGCAAGAAATAAGGGGAGGAGAAACAGACATGGAAAATATGGTAACTCTGACCATCGACGGCGTACAGGTAACTGTTCCGTCTACTTATACCGTTCTTGATGCCGCAAGAGAAGCGGGCATCAACATTCCCACCCTTTGCTACCTGAAGGACGTAAACGCCATCGGCGCATGCCGTCTGTGCGTTGTTGAGATCCAGGGTGCAAGAGGTCTGCAGGCAGCCTGCGTTTCCCCCGTTGCAGAGGGGCAGGTGGTTTGCACCAACAACGAGAAGCTGAGAAAGTCCAGAAAGACCAACCTGGAGCTGATTCTGTCCAATCACAACCGCGAGTGCACCTCCTGCGTACGCAGCGGCAACTGTGAGCTGCAGAAGCTCTGCTTGGAGTACGGCGTTGACGAGTACCGTTTCGACGGCAACCTGTCCAGCGAGATGTACGACGACGTCAGCCCCTCTCTGGTACGTGACAACTCCAAGTGTATCAACTGCCGCCGTTGCGTTGCGGCTTGTAAGAATATGCAGGGCATCGGCGCCATCGGCGTTTCCGGCAGAGGCTTCAAGGCCGAGGTCGGCTGCGTTTACGGCGAGAGCCTGGCAGACAGCCCCTGCGTATACTGCGGCCAGTGTATCCTGGCTTGCCCCGTTGGCGCTCTGAAGGAAAAGGACAGCATCCAGGACGTTTACGCCGCATTCGCTGCAGGCAAGCACGTTGTGGTTCAGCCCGCTCCCGCAGTCCGCGCCACCATCGGCGAGGAATTCGGCTATCCCGTTGGCACCTCCGTCACCGGTAAGCTGGCTACCGCTCTCCGCCGTCTGGGCTTCGCAAAGGTATTTGACACCGACTTCGGTGCAGACCTGACCATTATGGAAGAGGGCACCGAGCTTCTGGGCAGACTCCAGAACGGCGGCGCACTTCCCATGATCACCTCCTGCTCTCCCGGTTGGATCAACTACTGCGAGACCTTCTACCCCGAATTCATCCCCAACCTGTCCTCCTGCAAGTCTCCCCACGAGATGGAAGGCGCTATGATCAAGACCTACTACGCCGAGAAGGCAGGCATTGATCCCAAGGACATCTACGTTGTCTCCGTTATGCCCTGTACCGCCAAGAAGTTCGAGGCTCAGCGTCCCGAGCTGGGAAGCGGCGGTCTGAAGGACGTTGACGCAGTTCTCACCGTCCGCGAGCTGGCTAAGATGATCAAGAACGCAGGCATCGACTTCCGTCGTCTGCCCGATGGCGACTTTGATTCTCTCCTGGGCGAGTCCACCGGCGCGGCCGTTATCTTCGGCGCTACCGGCGGCGTTATGGAGGCTGCTCTCCGTACCGTTTACGAGAAGGTTACCGGCAAGGTTCTGGAAGACGTGAACTTCATGGCTGTCCGCGGCACCGAGGGTGTCAAGGAAGCCGAGATCGACCTGAACGGCACCAAGATCACCGTAGCTGTTGCCAACGGCACCAAGAATGCGGCCAAGGTTCTGGACGCTGTGAAGAACGGCGAGAAGAACTACACCTTCATCGAGGTCATGGGCTGTCCCGGCGGTTGCGTATGCGGCGGCGGTACTCCCATCGTCAACGCTACCGACAAGTCCTACATCGACCTGAAGGCTGAGCGCGCTAAGGCTCTGTACAACGAGGACGCTTCCAAGGCTGTCCGTAAGTCTCACGAGAACTCCGAAGTGAAGAAGATCTACGAGGAGTTCCTGGGCGAGCCCAACTCTCACAAGGCTCACGAGCTGCTGCATACCCACTATGCCGCTCGTCCCAAGTACAGAAAGCACTAATTCTCAAAGCAAACGCAAAGGAAGTCTCTTTTCGAGGCTTCCTTTTTGCATTTGATGATAACTTGTTAACATTTTTGCGGTAAACTAAGCGCGAAAGAAGACAAAGGAGGGGATACCGTGGCAAGGATCCTGATCGTGGAGGACGAGCCGACCATCAACAATCTGATCCGCATGAACCTGTCCCTGGGCGGGCATACCTGTACCCAGCGATTTTCCGGGGAGGGGGTGGCGGAGCTGGCAGAGGAGACGGAATTCGACCTGGTGATCCTGGACGTGATGCTTCCGGGGGCGGACGGCTTTGAGATCGCTTCCCGCCTGAAGGGTACGCCCATGATCTTCGTCACCGCCAAGGACGGACTGAAGGACCGTCTGAAGGGATTGCGCCTGGGGGCGGACGACTATATCGTAAAGCCCTTTGAGATTTTGGAGCTGGTGGCCAGGGTGGACGCGGTGTTGCGCCGTACCGCAAGGACGGACACCACCTTCTCCTTCGACGGCATCACCGTGGAGTTTGCCCGCCGCAGAGTGCTGAAAAACGGGGCGGAGGTGAAGCTGAAGCCCAAGGAATACGAGCTTTTCGAGGCTTTGGTCCGCAACCGCAACCTGGCACTCTCCAGGGAACAGCTGGTGGAAAAGGTGTGGGGTTACGATTACGAGGGAGAGTTGCGTACCGTGGACGTCCACATCCAAAAGCTGCGGCAGAAGCTGGGGCTGGGAGAGCGGCTGAAAACGGTGTACAAGCTGGGCTATCGGTTGGAGGTGGAGGTATGAAGTTCTGGCAGAAAACCTATTTGTTCACCCTGATTCTGGTGCTGTTGTGCCAGGGCGGGGGGATCTTTGCCCTGGCCCGCTATACCTACGGCGGCATGACCAACGCGGAGGAAAACGCCTGCCGCGCCCAGTTCGTTTATCTTTCCCGCCTGCTGGAGGCCGCTTTGGAGGGGGTGGACCCGGCAGAGGGCGAGGAGCAGTATCTGTGGCAGAACTTAGACGTGTTCGGCAAGCATTACGGCAAAAGCGGGATCCGCCTGGCCGTCTATGCGGGGGAGAAACCGGTGTATTCCTCCTTCCCCTCGGACGTGCCCTATCAGCGAGACACCTTTTTGCAGACCTACCTGGGCGGGGTGCGGTATTTCCTGGCGGAGGGTCCCTTGGAGGAGGCGCCTTACCGCGTCGTGCTGGGAAAGGATATCAGCAATCTGGACGACACCTTCCGAAGTCTGACCCGTACGTTTTTGCTGATCTCCGCCTTGGTGTCCCTGCTTTTGGCGGTGAGCCTGTACTGGCTGTTGAAGCGGCTGACCACCCCCTTGGGAGCGCTGCAGGAGACGGCGGAGGCCATCGCAGGGGGTGAGCTGTCCCTCCGCGCCAAGGAAACGGGGGGAGACGAGTTTGCAAAGCTGGCAAAAAGCTTCAACGACATGGTGGAAAAGCTCCGTGAGGAGGCCGAGGCAAAGCAAATGCTTGTGGACAACATGGCCCACGAGCTGAGAACGCCACTGACGGGGATCAAGGGCTACGGAGACTTTCTGCTCCGTGCCGCCGCCTCGGAGGAGGTGAAGCTGGAGGCCGCCCGCTGTATCGTAGCAGAGGCGGAGCGGCTGGAAAAGATCTCCCGCACCCTGCTGGATACGGCCTATCTGCGGGCGGAGGGGATCACCTTGCAGGCGGTGGAGGCGGACGTCCTGCTTGGGGAAACGGCGGAACGCTTTGGAGAGCGGGGCGTGGAGATCGCCTTGGAAGCAAGCCCTTGCCCCGTTTTGGGAGACCCGTTGCTGTTGTCCTTGCTGTTTGACAATCTGACGGACAACGCCGTGAAGTCCGGGGCCACCCGGGTAACCCTTTCCTGCAGGGAGGGAGAGGTCTCCGTCACCGACGACGGCAGAGGGATGACGGTGGAACAGCTTGCCCATATCACCCGTCCCTTCTACCGCACGGACAAAAGCCGTTCCCGGGGAGAAGGGGGCACGGGCTTGGGGCTTGCCCTTTGCAAGCAGATCGCCCTTTGCCACGGGGCGAAGCTTTCCTTTACCTCCGCACCGGGAGAAGGAACTGCGGTGCGGGTGGCTTTTGAAAGGAGACAAGAGAAATGAAGAAGGAAAACGGAAGGACGATTCTTTGGGCCGCCGTTTCCGTGGCAGTCTCCCTGGCGGTTCTGGCAGGGGTGCTGGTGGCGGCGGGGATGCCCTCCTCCCAAGGAACGCCCTACGACGGCAGAGGGGTTTTTTCCCGCCGAGACGATCTTCCCCCCTCCGCGGAGCTGTTGGAGGAGAAATATTCCATTTACAACGTGGAGGAGGGAGAGGGGAGCTTGCGTTTGTTTTCCCCCGAGCAATGGGCCCTTCGGGAGCAAAAGCGGAAGGGGGGAGAGCGGTTTTTCCTCACCTATTGGGAGATTTTTTACCTGGTGGAGGACACCCGGACCCTTTACGAGAGCTACGACACCCTGCTTTTGACGGAAGAAAGATCTCTGCCCATCCACAAAACGGATATTTTTGATCTCAGCGCTGATTTGGCATCCTTTGATCTGTGCGTAGAGCCTGTGAAGCGGGAGCTTGGGGCCATGGCTTACGGAGAGGCGCAGAAGGCTTTTGACCGAAAGCTGGAGGAGCTTCGGGCCATCCTGCTGTATCGCCTGTATATGCAGGACAGCGGGTGGCGGTTCGTGTACTACACCACGGGGGAGGACGGAACTTGCCGTGATCTGCGGGTGTCTGCCGTTTGGGATCGAACCTCCCCCTGTATGCTCACCCTTTCTCTGGACGAGGGAAGCGCCCAAAGTATACAGGCTTACGAGGACGCCCTGGCGGAGGATTGTCTGCGGAGGGCGAGAGGCGAATTGCCCTTGCATCCTCTTTTGCAGATCGAAATGGATCCCGCAACAGGCGGCCCCGGGTTGCAGATACTCCTTTGGGACACGGAGGAGTTGGAAAGCACCCGGCTTTTCCCGGGGGCATTGCTTGCATCCCAACGGCCGGTTCTTTACGAAGGCAAGTTGAAGATCGCCACCCGTGAGGGAACGGCGTTGGAGCTTTGGGAAGGGCAGGGAAAGATCTTGGAGGAGACCTTGGAAAAAGGATCTTGGAAGGACGGCGTGGTGGATTGCCTTCCCGCCTACACCATCACCCTTTTCGGGGGAGACGACTCCGCCTCGGCGGAATATACCTACCACCCGGGATGCGGCGTGGTGTTTGACAGGCGGAATCGGCGGTATCTGGAGCTGGGAGGCTTGGACAAGAAGGCGGTGGACCGTATGCTGGAGATCGCCACCGGAGCAAAAGCCCTCTACGGAGGAACGGTGTCCCTCCCCTGTGGGGACGGTGGTACCGTGTTCCTGTCAGACAGCCAGGGACGGCATCTTACCTCTCTGCTTTCTGCGGGGATCTGGGAGCCCGCAGGGGAGTACGGCTCCTTCCGTACCATTCTGATAGGGGAGACGGAGCTTATGTATGCCCGGGAGGAGGGCGTTGTGATCGACCCCGCCCGCGGGATGCAATTGCGCCTTTGCGAGAGAGAAAAAGCATTTTTTGAGGGGCTGTCGTTTTTGGATCCGGGGACCCTGTAAGACAACGAAAAAGAGCTTCCCGCAGGAGGCTCTTTTTTGATGCTTACGCTTGTTCTTCCTCGGGGATCGTGTTTAAGATCACCCGAGTCCCCGTGGGGGAGATGCCGCTTTGCTGGTAGACGATCTCCACGATCTGGGCAAGCTCGGTCTCGCTGATCTCCGTGGTGTCCACGATGACGCTGCATTGATCCCCGGAGATCACCGCCACGCATTGGGGGATCCCCTTTGCCAGGGCCAAGGTCTCGATGTTGGCTTCCGCCTCCATGTCCTTCATGATCTGAGCGATCTGCTCCAGGGCGTTTTCCTTTTCGTCGGGCAGGACGTCGGGGTTGTCGGCGATGCTTTGCAACACGGCGATGGCATCCTCCCGCACGGATTCACGGTTCAGCACCGTGACGGCCAGCAGATCCGAGGGATCCGTCACCGTGGGGGTCTCCCCGGATTCCTCCTGCTCCTGGTTCAGATCTCCCACAAGGACGGAATTCCCCAGCACCTTGCCGCTTTCCGATTCCGTACCCTGGGGGGTGCCGTCGGTAAAGCCTCCCAGCAGGGCGCTGACGGTGATGGCCACCGCCACCAGCAGAACGCACCCGCTTACCAGAAAGGCGCGGGAAGCCAACAGCTTGGGAATATCCACCTTTTTCAGCTTTTCTTTCAGTTCCTGTAAGGTCTCCTTGATCTTCATAAATAGATCCCTCCGTATATGTTATGTTTGAATGCTGATGGCGTTGCCCTCCAGCCCGAACAGGGCGGAAAGCAGGGAAGAAATGCGGAGACAGGTAGCGGTATCCGCCCCGGGGCAGACCACCGCCGCACCGCAGACCACGGGCTGTTTTTCCCGCAACAGAATGGGCACTTCGCCCCCGTCCTCCGTGGCCAGGACGATGGTTTTGTCCGTCTCCTTGCCCCCGGAATGCTCGTTGATATGCTGATTCGTGGCGTACAGGTATTCAAAGCCGTAGGAGAGGGTCAGCACCACGGTACAGGTATCCACTCCCTCCATGCGGGAGATGAGATCCTCCACCTCCGCCTCCAGGGTTTCCCGATATTCCCGGGTGGGGGAGAGGGTATCCGTCTGCACGGATCCTCCGCCGTCGGGCAGTAACAGCAGAACCAACCCCGCCGCCAGGGCCAGCAGGATGCAGGGCAACAGATTCTTCCGCTTTGGATTTTTGAAGTATTCCGCAAGCTTTACGGGGAATCCCCTCCTTCCGTTACGTAACAGGGAACGCCGTAGGCGGCCTCCGCCCAGGCGGAGATCATCTCTGCCCGATCCGCCTCTGCAGGATCGAGAGACAGATGCAGGGCCAGCACCACAGGCTCTTCCGAGGTCCAATCCATATCTATGCACAGTTTCACAGGGGTTATGCCTGTCCCCGTGAAAAGCTGTAAAGCCAGAACACGGCAAAGCTCCTCCTCCGCCTGCTTTCTTGCCAGATCGTCCAGAGTGGCGGGGGAGGAGACCTCCGGCAGAGGGGAGTGCAGATCCTCCTCGGGCAGAGACAGCTCAAACTCCCGAAAGGGGGAAACGATGAGGAGGATACATAAGAGGGCGGCCAGGTAGCGGACGTATTTTTCCAATTTCGCCCCCGCCACGGCGGTGCAGACCGCCCCCAACAGGGAGCCGCAGAACAGAACGGTGAGGTATTGCTTCATCAGAACTCCTTTTCAAACCGCCACCCCGGTTTTGATGAAGGTGGCAAGGTACAGCAGGGCGATGGCCTCCGTTCCCGCCAACAGCCCCATCAGCACGTTCAGGGTGCTTCCCAGGTCGGAAAGCAATTGCCCCTCCTTCTCGCATCCCAACAGCTTGGCCAGCAAGGCGCAGAGGGAAAGCAAAAGGCGGTACACCGCCACCCGCAGAAAGGGCGGGAGCAAAATGGCGAAGGTAACGGCGGTACCCACCCCGCCCACCGTGCCCTTGATAACGGAAACGCTTCCCGCCACCGTCCGTGCCGCGTCTCCCAAAACGTTCCCCACCACGGGGATGAACACCCCGGAGGCGAAGCGTACCGTGCGGAACAGAAAGCTGTCCGAGGCGGCGGAGACGGCGGTCTGCATGGTGAGCATAAAGCCCAACAGAGAGAACAAAAAGGCCAACAGCAAGGCGGAGGTGTTGCGGATCCAGGAGCCGATGGGGGCGAAGTTCACCGTCCCCGGCAGAGCGGCGGCAAATCCCACGGAAAAGGACACCTGCAAAAAGGGGAACAGTACCCCGGAGCAGATCAGGCTGATAGCGGTTAAAAACAGGGAAAAGCCCACCGAGGAGACGGAAGCGGCGGCGGTATTCCCTCCCGCGATCAGCAGGGAGGTGGAGACGGGAAGCAGGGCGGCCAGATATTCCGTAAAGGCGGCCAGAGCTTGTCCCGCATAGAGAAACAGTTCCCGAAACAACCCGTACACCACCCCAGACACCGCCAGCACCGTGACGAAGGCGCAGGCTTCTGCCATGGCACCCCCGGGGGAAAGGTGGCGTAAGGCGTGGAGCAGGGAGCAGAGGAGCAACACTCCCATCAGCCCGCCGAAGGTGGCGGCGGATTCCGAAAACAGCCCGGGAGCCGCTTCCTTGGTGATCTCCCACAGCTTGTCCCAAAGGAGGATCTCCCGTTCTCCCGCCAGCTCCTCCTTTGTCACCGCAGGGTGGGCAAGGCTGTCCGTTCCCACCGCCTCGGCGATGGATTCTTCCTGCCCCGTAAAGCCGCAAAGGCAAAGCCAGAGCAGAGGGAGCAGGAGCAAAAGCTTTTTCAGAACAGCTCCAGAAGCTGAACCAGCAAGGGGATGCACAGGGAGAGGATGGCCACCTTCCCTGCCAGCTCCGCCTTGTCTGCCAGGGCGGATTCTCCGCAGTCTCTGCACAAGGCGGAGGTGGAATTGCACACCAGGGCGATGGCCAGGGCCTTCAGAAGAAGCTCCATGTGGGCGGAAAGCCCCAGGCCCTGGGCCGCCTGCGCCAGGGGCAGGAGTGCATCCAGCAATCCTCTCAGCAGGTACACTCCCAACAGCACTCCGCCGGCCGCCGCTGTGAGAGGGGTAAACTCCGGGCTGACCCGATGCAACAGCAGATTCACGCACAGGGCGAACAGCAAAAATCCGCAAACGGTGAATACGTTGATGGAAACGCCACCTCCCCGTCATAATCCGAAGGCACTCCGCACCGAGGTCAGCAGGGAGGTGATCTCTCCCAACAGCAACAGCGCCACCACCACGACCCCTGCCACGGAGACGAAGGTGGCTTGCTCGTCCCGCCCGTTTTTTTGGAGGATCTGGCAGATGATGGCCACCAACAGCCCCACCCCCGCGATCTTTACGATGAGTGTGATATTCATATCTTCACGTTTCCTTTCCTTTTACAACAAAAGAAGGGCCACCAACAGCCCGCCCAGGGTCCAGAGGGCCACCGTGCTTTTTCGCTTTTGGAAGGCGCCCGTTTTCAGGGATTTCTGAACCCCCTCCAGCAGGGTGATGCACAGGGAGAGCTGTTCCGTCTGGGCTCCGAAGGGGAGCCGCCCCAGGGAGCTTCCCAATGCTTGCAGGTGGGGCAACGCCTCCGACGGCAGAGGCAGGCGCTCCAAGGCCGCTTCCCAAAGGGCGGGGTATTCCCTCCCGTCGTGCTCTCGCAGAAGGGGCAAAAAGCCGTAGGACTCCAGCAAGGGGTGGCGGTAGGCGGCAAATATTCCTTTCAAGCCCTCCTTGCGGTGGGAAAGCCTTGCGGACAGCTCCCGCAGAAGGGACAGCATGGCGTCCAGCGCCTCCAAAGCCTCCCGTTGCCCTGCGGCTACGCGGACGCCCCAAAGAAAAAAGGCCGTTACGGTGAGCAACCCGCCCATCAGAGCCATGCAAAGGCCTCCTTTGCAGGGAAGATCTCCACCCGAAAGTTCTTTTGCAGGACCGTCACCAGGGAGAACACCCCTCCCTCCAGCAATGCCTTCACGCAGGGGCGCTTGGCCGCCTCTTTGGGGGAGCTGCCGTGGGCGGAGGCGATGAGCTTCACTCCCGTGTTCTGGGCCGCCAGCAGGGGAGCTTCCTCTCCCGCTCCCAATTCGTCGCAGATGAGATATTCCGGGGACATGGTGCGGGTGAGCAATTCCACAGCCTTCCATTTGGGGCACCCCGTGATGCGGTCGCAAAGGCCAGCGGGGATGAACAGCTCGCTTCGCTCGTCGGCGATCCCCACGCGGTAAGGCCTGCTTCCGTTGGCCAGCAGATGGGCGGCAGAGCGTAAAAAGGTGGTTTTTCCTCCCGCAGGCGGGGAGATCACCAGCACCCCTTGGGGGCCGCCCTCCCGCAGAAGGTCCACCAGCGGGCGGGCAAACTCCGGCAGAAAGCGGGATACCCGCAGGTTCACCGAGGTGATCTCCCGAAACACGGCTCCGTGGGAGGTCTCGGTCATTTCCCCCGCAATGCCTGCGCGGCAACCGTTTTCCAAGGGGACGTAGCCCTTGGCCATGGCGTCCTCGAAGGCGTAGAGAGAGCCCTCCGTCAGCCGTGCCAGCAGATCCTCCATCTGGGGACGGGTGACCCGCAGGGCGTTTTGCAGGGTGGTAAGCCGCCCCTCCCTGTCGGGAAAGAGGTTCCGCCCCTCTGCCGTGACGGAAAAGGGCTTTTCCAGGCGGAACCGCACCTCCGTGATCTGACGGCGGAGATGAACGGGCATTCCGCTGACCGCCTGGAGGTAGGGGGTGGGCAGGTATCGCATCCAGCTCATGCCGCCCTCCCTTCCCCTCTGCGGGGGAGCAGACCTTTGTATAGCGGACGGGTAAACAGCAAGAACAACACCAGATACACCGCCGTTCCCGCCCCTGCGCGGGCCATGGGGACGGTGAGGAAGGGTAGGGAGGAGACTCCCTCTGCCGCCAGCCCTGCCGGGATACAGCAGAAAAGGGAGAACAACGTTCCCTTCAGCCCTCCCGCGGAGAAGGCGGCGTATTTCTTCAAGCGGTAATAGCAAAGGAGGAATTCCGCGGTGTTGGAAAGGGTCAAAAGCAGTAAATAGCCCTTGGCACCCGTCAGCGGGATCAGGGTGAAGATCACCCCCAGCCGCAACACGGAGTTGTAAATGCTGTACCGCAGGGTGTATTTCTGTCCGTCCACCGCCTTCAGAAGGCCATCGCAGATGGTTTGTACGTACATCATGGGAGTTACCAAGGCCAGGATCCGCAAGGCGGAGGCGGTATGCTCCCCGGGGTAGAAGGCCTCCCCGATGGATGCGGGGAGAAAGAAGAACAGCCCCCCGGTGCCGATACCGAATAAGGCGGCCAGGGAAAGGATCTTTCCGATTTGGGCATCCCGCGCCTTCAGCCCGTGGGCGGCTCCCAGGCGGGAGATCTCGGGGATCATCACCGCCACCAGGCTTTGCAGAAAGGCGAAGGGGAAGAACAATAACGGGATCACCATGCCGCGGATCACCCCGAACTCCGAAAGAGCCGTGGCACGGTCTCCGCCGTATTTTTCGAAGGCACCCGGGATCAACAAATTTTCCGCGGTGTGGAGCAGGGAGGTGACCATGACGGAAAGTCCCATGGGTGCGGTCACCGCCGCCAGGGTGCGGAAGCTGTATCCGAAGGTCTCGGTGGGGTGGAATTCCTTCTTTTTCTGCCTGCCCTGTAAGAGCAGATAGGCCAACAGCAGGTAGCAGAAGGAGCTTGCCTCCCCCACGGTGACCCCCAGAACGATGCCTTTGCAAAGGACGGCGGGATTATTGGTATTCCCCATGACGAAGGTGAGGAAGAAGGCCATGACGGCAAATTTCACGCATTGCTCGAACAGGGAGGCGGAGGCGCTTCGAAGCACCTGCCGTCTGGCGATGAACCACCCCTTGAAGCAGGCGGCCGCCGCCATGAAGGGCATGGAGTAGGCCAGGATCCGCAAAGCGGGGGCGGTGGCGGCATCCCCCACGGCGGTTTCCGCCAGAAAAGGGGCGAATCCCCATAGGGCCGCCGTGGCAGCCAGGCTCACTCCCAGCCCCAGGGGCAGGGAGGCGTGGAGGGTCCGTACCCCGTCGGAGAAGCAACGCTCCGCCTTTTCCGCCGCCAGACGGGAGACTGCAACCGTCAGCCCTGCGGTGGAGAGGGTGGCAAACAAGCCGTAAACGCTCATGATCAGCTGGTAAAGTCCCAAGCCCTCGCTTCCGATGCGGGAGGAAAGGAACAGCCGCAGAAGCACCCCCAACAGCTTTCCCAACAGAGAAAACACCGTCATCACGGCGGCACCCTTCAGCAAACCCCGGGAACCATGCAAGGGGAATACACCTCCAAAAGTCTTTTGTTGTATGTGTATGAGACAGGTTTGCAAAACATACTTGCAATTCTTCCGCAAATCCTGTATAATGGGAGCATAAGACGTAAAGAAAGGCTGTTGCGATATGAAAAAGAAGACCTTGAAACGGGGTGCGGGAGTGCTGTTCCTCCTGTGTCTGCTTTGCGCCGTCTGCGGGATGACGGTATTTGCCGCCACCACGGAGGTACACGACGGAGATCTGATGGTGACCGATACGGGGCTGGTGATCGTGGATCAGACCGTGGAGGGCGACCTGCTGGGGTTGGCCTCGGAGATGCGGGTCACCGGCACGGTGAAGGGGAGCATCCGCGTTGCGGCAAACTCCCTGACCTTAAGCGGCACCGTGGAACGAAACGTCACCGTGGCCGCCACCGAGCTGAAGACCGAAAAGACTCTGCAGGCGGATGACGTGGTGATCATCGCGGGCCTGGCGGAGATCGACGGGAGCTTTGAATCCCTGTCCATTTACGCCACCCAGGTGGTGATCAGCGGCCATATTGCAGGGGAATTGATCTGCGAGGCGGACAGAGTGATCATCCTGGAGGGGGCTACCTTTGGCAGTGCCAAGATCTCCTCTCCCAACGAGCCCGTGGTGGCCTCGGATATGTCCTTGAAGAATTACAAGACCTTGTCGGAAAGCGGTTACGCAAAGGGCGTGGAATTCACCCGCACCGCCAGCGATCTGCTGGTCTCTCTGGTTTCTTTGATTTATACCCTTCCCGCCGCCTTGCTGTTATCTTGGGTGGTGGTATGGGTGATGAAGCGCTCCTCTGCGGAGGCGGCCCAGGGCATCAAGGAGCGGCCCATCATCTTCCTGATGAAGGGCTTCGGCGCGTTCTTGGCGTTGGTCTTCGGGTCGGTGTTCCTCATCGCGAACCCCTTGACCATGTCCTTGGGCTTTATCCTGATGCTGTTGATGATCGTGGTGCTGATCGCCTGCAATTCCGTGGCCGCGGCAGTTCTGGGACGGTTGTGGTTCCGCAAAAAAGGCCCCTACGTGGGGGCGGCATTGGTGACGGTGATCTTGTCCTTGCTGTCCGTGGTGCCCTACGCGTCCCTGCTGTTGTGGGTCCCCACCACGGCGGTGGCCTTCGGTACGGTGTGCCACCTGTTCTTCGGCAAACGCTCCCGCCGCGGCGGCTATACCCCGGAGGAGCCTGATTTCAGATTGTAAAAGAAGGGAACGCTTCGCGTGAATTATGCACAAGAAACGATTGTCGACTTTTTGAAAGGCGGCTTGGAGATCAGGGAGTTTCGGCGTCTTTATGAAGAAAGACCGGAGATCGACGTTTTTTTGCAAAAGATCATCGACGATCTGAAGAAAGATCCCGATAGGGAGATCAAGAAGTTCCCTTTGGAGTTCAGGGGCACCGAGCAACCCTATGTGGAAGCCGTCCCCTATTTGCTTGCGCCGGAATCAGACCCGGGGCTTCGCTATGGTTGTCCGCCCAGATATCAGTCGGTTCGTCAGTGTCTGACCTATGAGCTTCGTATGACTACCCACGACGTTGAGACGGCAAGCGGAGCTTTGAAATTCTATACCGAGCTGTATTCGATCTATTATCAATGGGATCAATCTATTCCTCACGATGACAAGTATAGCAAGGCGTACGGATTTTCTCTGGAAGTGATCCCGCAGTATCTTTCCGGTGGTGCTTCCGAACGGTATATTCAGAAATATATCATCCCTCTTTTCCCCGAGACTATGAAAAAGACGGAACGCAAAAAAGCAATCAAGGCCAAAATTAAGGAAGCGTTCAAAAGCGAAAAAGGGTATCCCTGTTGGCCCCAGGCTTCCGAATGGCCTATGGATCGGGAGGGCAAGCCTTGCACTTATCTTGGGAAAGGCAAGAGCGACGGAGAGCTGCGACGGTTCCGCTTCCGGGACGAAACCACCGGGGAAGAGATTGACGTAGAGCAGTTTTATTGATACGCTTGCATTCCAGGCGTTGCGTTGTCGATATGCTTAGCGTATTCGCCCTTCTCGCTTCAGGACGTCATTCTGAGCGGAGCCGCGGAGAAGGGTGCAAGGATAGGAAACCGAAGGATATCCCGCGGCGGAGTCGAAGTTTTGCGGAAGGAGCGAAGCGGATGGAGCAAAACCGCCGTAGGCGGGATCTCATAAGAGTCTGATGCTCCTTGCTGAAATCAAAGAACTGTTTCATCACAGAGGATGTAAGTTTGTCTTGGCAGGGGTAGATCAAACTCGAAGGAGATCCCTTCGGGATGCAAGCATCCCTTGGTTTTGCTCCGAACGGCGTAAACGCCTTTCCTTCTCCGCAAAACTTCGACGCGCCGCATACGCGGCTTGCTCAGGATGACGAACAAGATGACCAAGTCGGCGCAAAGCTTTTGATGCATGCGTAGTATCATTTCGCCGACATTAAAAACAGCTAAAGCTGTTTTTGGAACTGCGGTGCGAAGCCAAGTCGGCGCAAAGC
>JAFXBC010000036.1 GCA_017516825.1 Clostridia bacterium
AATGAGAGTAGAGCATTTTTGGTTCCTCCGTTTCTGGTTACTCGTCATTTCCATTTTAACGGATTTCTTCCAAATATGCTCTACTTTTTTCAAATTTTTTCGTAGTTCTACTTGGTTACCCCAACATTTATTATAGAACCGTTATATATTACGGGATTCTAAAGGGACGGAGTTCCTTTAGCGGGGTTTTTAGGGGCGGCGCCCCTAAACGTACTCCTTTACAGCAGAACGATCCCGTTTTCGGCACAGACACGCTTGGTCTCGTCATCCCAAAGGGAGACCTGCACCTCGCCGATGTGGGCTTTGTCCAAAAGAAGCATGGAAAGGCGGGACTGTCCGATACCGCCGCCCATGGTGAGGGGCAGCTTCCCTGCCAAAAGCTCCTTGTGGAAGGGCAGTTCGCGGCGGTCGCCTGCGTTTGCAAGGGTGAGCTGGCGATCCATGGCCTGTTCGTCTACACGGATGCCCATGGAGGAGATCTCGAAGGCACAGCCCAAAAGGTCGTTCCAGAACATGATGTCCCCGTTCAACGTCCAATCGTCGTAGTCGGGGGCTCTGCCGTCGTGGGGCTTGCCGGAGCGGAGGGCGCCGCCGATCTGCATGATGAACACGGTCTTATGCTCCTTTAAGAACAGGTTCTCCCGCTCTTTGCCGGTCTTGTCGGGATAGAGATCCTCCAATTCCTGGGAGGTGACGAAGGTGACTTCCCTGCAGAGATCCACCTTCAACTGGGGATAGCGGCATTTCAGCACGTCGGCAGTCTCACAGATGGCGCCTACGATGCATTTGACCACCGTCTTGAGGTATTCCACGTTACGGGTTTCGGGGGTGATGATCTTCTCCCAGTCCCACTGGTCGGTGTAGACGGAATGGAGGTTGTCCAGCTCCTCGTCACGGCGGATAGCGTTCATGTCGGTATACAGCCCCTCCCCTGCGGAAAAGCCGTAGTCACGGAGAGCTACACGCTTCCATTTTGCAAGAGAGTGAACGATGGCGGCCTCACGGGAGGTGTCCTTGATATCGAAGACGACGGCACGTTCAACGCCGCTGAGGTCGTCGTTCATACCCGAGGCGGGGTCCACGAACAGAGGGGCGGAGACGCGGGTGAGGTTCAGCGCAAGGCAAAGCTTTTGCTCGAAGGTGCGCTTCAAGGTCTCGATGGCTTTTTGGGTGTCGTAGATATCCAGGGCGGAACGGTAGCCCGCCGGGACGGTGATCTTGCTCATAATGGTTTCCTCGCTTTGAAAAACTGCTTATAGTATACCATGTTTTCCCGAATTGTCAAGAGATATGGCAAGGAAAAAGCACCGAGACAAGCTCGGTGCTTTTGGTTTTGGTTGGATTAACCGGTGATACCGGAACGTTCCACACCTTCGATCAGAGTACGCTGAGTGAACAGGTACAGCACGACCAGAGGAGCCAGGATCAACAGACCACAGGTATTACGTGCGGCAGACTCGTAAGCAGTCTGGGCGGCGTAATCGGTATCCAGAGAGGAGGGAACCTTTACGATATCGGGCAGAAGGACATCGGACTGACCGGTGTAGAACAGGTCGGTGTAGAACATGTCGGACCACTGCCATGCAAAGGCGAACATGAAGATGGTAACCATCATGGTGGTGGACATGGGGATGATGACCTTCATAAAGGTCTTGTAAACGCCTGCGCCGTCTACGTATGCGGCTTCTTCAAGCTCGTCGGGGACGCCGTTGAAGTACTGACGCATGATGTAGATGTACAGACCGTTCTTGAACGCCAAGCAGGTGAAGGAAAGGATCGCCAAGGGCCAGTTGGAGTTCAGCAGGTTCAGACCCGTCCAATCGCCTCCGAAGAGGTTGGAGATCAGTCCGCCCACACCCCAGATGTCGAAGTAACGGAACTTCATGAACAAGGACAGCTGGATGGTATCGTGGGGAACGATCATGGTGAAGATAACCAACACGAAGAGGATCTTCTTGAAGCGGAAGTTGAATTTCGCGAAGCCGTAGCCAACCAAGGTACAGGTAGCGGTCTGGATGACCGCGCACATCAAGGACAGCACGGAGGAGTTCAACAACGCCTGGAAGTATTGGTTATCGTTCAGGATCGCCTTATAGGTATCCAGAGTGGGATACTTTGCGATCAGGATAACGCGGACATCAACGAAGTCATCTCTGCCCATGAAGGAGAAGAAGATCTTGGAGATGTAGGGATACAGGATTACGAAGGACAGACCGAACAACAGCACGAAGCGGAAGATGGCGATGCCCAGTTTTCCTGCGTAGTAAGGGGTCAGATACTTATAGCGGAACAAGGTCCAGAAAGGAAGCTTATCCTGCGATTTGATCTTACGGATAGCGGCTTCTTTCTTTTGCTGCTTTTCCAGAGCGCGGATCTCTTTCTTAGTCATAGAAGACAAATCCATTTGTATATCCCCCTTTCTTAACTATCACGTCTTTGATAGAAGACGTAGCCGCCCATGATCGCCGCAACGACCAAGAGCACGAGAATTACCACCAGGAAGTAGATCCAGGACATTGCCGTGGCACGTACCGTACCCTTTGAGCCTTCATAAATGGTGTGAATGAAGGTCATCATGGTATTATCCTGGGCGGTAAAGGAGTCGATTACGGTATACACTGCATTTACCAAGATCATGGGGCTGATCATGGGGAAGGTGATCTTCCAGAAGGTTTCCCAACCGGTAGCGCCGTCCATCTGGCAGGACTCGTAAATTGCGGGAGAAATAGACTGCAGACCGGAGAGGAAGATCAGCATCTGTACACCGGACTTGTTAACGATGTCGTAAACTTCGTTAACGATCTCGACGACGTATGCAACCAATTCTCTACCGACAGCCATGTTGCCGAAGAGGCTCTGCACGTCCATCATACTGATCAGACCGTTGCCGGTCTCTTCTTCGCCGCCGGTGCTGGCGCTGATGCCGCCACCCATACCGCCGGCCATTTCGCCTGCGTTTTCAGCCATCTGATCCTGGATATCGATCCACTCGATGATACCGGTGGACACGATAACGGGGATGAAGAAGATGGCACGGAAGATTGCTCTGCCACGCATCTTCTGGTTCAAAAGCACTGCAACGAACAGGGAGAAGACGACGATAGCGGGAACGTTGAAGATAAGCTGACCGAGACTGCTCATCAAGGTCTTGACAAAGTCGGTGTTCTCGAAGAGGGCGTAGTTATAGTTGGCCCAACCAACGGGGATCAGCTCATAACCGCCGCCGCCCTGGATCTTGATTTCATGGAAGGAGAACTGGATGGACTCCACGATCATGGGCAGGTAGATCAGGAAGAAGCCGATGAGGAAGGGGGCGATGAACACCCAACCGCTTCTGGCTTTGGTCCGAGCAAGGGATTTGCCCTTGCCCGAACGCTTTGCAGTGTCGACGGAGTTGGTCATTTTTTTAGTTTTCGTCATGCCTGTTACCTCCTCTTACTGCTGGGAATAGGTATCGCCGTCGAAGACGGAAACGGAGCCGTCTGCGGATACCTTAACGAAACCGTAGGTGGGAACGTCGTAAAGGGTGCTGCCTTCTCTGACGGTGTAATCCTTGGTGAGGTAGTTCAGATAGAACACGTCGCCGTTGGAGTAGGTCACCTTGACGATCTTACGATCGTAATCCAAGAACTCGTGCTTCTCGATGGTGGCGTTCTTCACGCTCTTGAGGGCACTGTTGAGAATGTTGTACGCATCCACGATCTGTTCCTTCCAGATCACGTAACGTACGGAGTAGTACTTGGCAAGGATGGAGTAGGAGTAGTCCTTCAGGACGGAGGTGTTGTTGCTTGCAACAACGAAGTAGGGAGAAGCACCGTTCTCGATGGCTCTCAGCAGAGAAGCCTCGTAGTCACCTGCAAGGTTCAGAGCGCCGCCGGCGTAGTTCTTGTAGCCGTGGAGCACCATGCTCATGAAGGGAACGGATGCGCAGGAGTAGCGGTAGTTGGAGGATTCCAACGGAACCTCCAGAATATCGGTGGCGAACTCAAGGGCGTATGCGTTACCGCCGTTGAGCATGACCTTACCATTCTGCTCCTTGATCTTCTTGAGAAGACGCTTGGTGAGGATCTTGGAGTCCTCACGGGTGAGAGGATCATCCTCGTTGAAGTCGGAGTTGAGGTACTTACCCAGGGAGCTGACGGAGATGGCGCCTACGTTGTAGTTCTTGTATTCTTCGTAGCCCTTGTTGTAGTAGTAATCCATCTTACCGGCGGAGATGATACCGGAACCGGTGTGGATGAACATCTGCCATGCGGGGTCGTATTCCTGCATACCTGCTTCACGATCGTCGATGGTCATAGCCAGGTCGTCCAAGTCAAAGCCGTCGAACATATCGATCTCGTTGACCAGAGAGAACTCCAGCTCGGGGAAGATGGTAGCGCCGGTGGTCTTGGCATGCTCAAGGAGCGCCTTGAAGCCTTCCTCGCCGCCCAGAACCTTTTCGATATCAAGCTTGCAGGGTACGGTGGAGAACATACCGCCGTTGACCCAGCCGGAAAGCTTAAGACCGACGTTGGTGATGCCCTGCTCCTTCAGCTCGTTGAGGATGTCGATGTCATCCTGGAAGCTGGAGAGAGCAACCATGGACTTGGTGGGAACACCAAGGATGCTGTCGTCCTTTTCCATTGCCCCCAGGGTCTCCAGGTACAGAGGAATGTCTTCGTTCTCGTCGGTATTCTCGGTGAGGACACCCTTCTTAATGAGGTATTCGCGATAGACCTTAGCCATCTCGGAATAGTCAACGGTGTCTTCCAGCATGAACAGACGGATCTTGAAGTCGCCGGTGTACTTACGCTTGGACTCCATGGTCCAGGTTGCGTTTGCATCGTTGGCGATACCGCCGGACAGCTCGTAGGTATCCTGAGGACGGGGGTTGAAGGTGGTGTAAACGGAGACGAACATATTCAGGGAGCCGCCGTTCTTCACCGCGATCTTAGCAAGGGAGTCGCCTTCCTCGATCACTGCCAGGTAGCCGATCTTCAATTCGTCGTCTACGGTGACGGTCTCGGTGACGGGGATGGGCTGGCCGTTTTCGTCCAGGATCTGCTCACCGGTCTCGGGGTCGGTCTGGTAAACGATGTTACCCTCGGCATCCAGAACGGGGATATCCTCCTCGTGAGAGCCGATGACGGCGTGTTCCACAACGCCGAATACAGGGAGGCGCATCACTTCCCTGTTGGCGCCGGTAACGGTGTGGTACACGTTGTCGATGCCGTAGACGGGGTTCACGGAGGTGAAGTTACCGACTGCAACAACGTCGTTGAAGTCGATGAGGGCACCGGAGCCGTCGGGAATGAAGATGTAGCCTTCGTTGTTGGTGTTACCTGCGCCGCCGTAGGGCAACAGGGTGACGTTGGAAAGCTGGTACAGGTCGGAAGCGAAGCGGATGTTGCCTGCGTTCAGACGGATGGTGATACCGCCTTCGTCGTCGGCCTTATACTCGATGGCCAGCTTGAACAGAGGGGGATTATCCTCGGTGGAGGTGTATTCCGTCTCTGCGTGGTCGATCTCCATCTGCTCAAGGGTATAATCGGTGTAAAGCTTGATGATGTTCTCGATACGGAGAAGCTCTTTGGTAGCGATACGCTTTTCGCAAGCGTAGATGGGGAATTTCTCCAGAACGGGGTACTCTTTCAGGTACTCCTCGATGGTCTTCTTCGCCTTGGTGGGGTCGTCCTTATCGTAGTAGATGTAGAACGCCTTCAGAGTCTTGGCGTCACGGGACTGGCTGGAGTTTGCCTCGACCTGGGCAAGGAGGGCCTCGAACTTCTCCTTACGGATCAGACGGGGTACCAGGTAGGTAACCTGCTCACGGCCGATGGAGTACTCAACGCGGACACCGCCACGGATGTTACTGACGTTGATCTGCTGGTTGGCAGCGGCGTCAGTAAAGGAGTTCATGGAGTTGTCGGTGTTGTTCTGGGAATACTGGATGATCAGCTGAGAATACAGCTCTTCCTTAACGGAGTTGGAGCTGGCGGTACCCTGAGAAGACATACTGGAGCCAACGTTATAGGGGTTGGTGGAATAGTAAGCGGTGTACTCGGGGATCTCGCCGGTCTCGTCGATGGCCTCTTTGGTCAGAGTGGGGTCTGCCAGGGTGAGGGCTACCATTTCACCGGTAACGGAATCCAGATAGAAGGCGATACCGTTGACCACCGCGTACAGGGTCATAGGAGAAATGGCGGTGTTGTTTTTGGCAACAAGACGATCTTCGATGGTGGTGAACTCGGTGCTCATGTATGCGGGATAGATGGTATCCTTCCACATATCCTCCCAGGTCTTCTCGTCGTCATCAGCGGCGAAGACCGCGACGTTGGAGAGAGCGGGAATGAGCATTGCCACGCAGAGCACCATGAGGAGCGTTCTTGTGAATTTGGATCTTAACATATTCTTTTTCGCTCCTTTCTTATACTCTGGTGGATATCTCGAAGTAGATGTTGTAGCCGAATGCGTAGATCTTACCGATCAGCGCGAAGAACAGGATGGCAACGAACATGATCACGCATACCATCAAGAGGGTACCCAGGATGGTGATGAAGTTCTTGCCCAGGGTGTAGTCGTGGGTAACCATGACGCCGAAGAACACCAGAAGTCCTACCCATACCCATGCGATGGTGGTCAGCATGGTGAGGATGCCCATCTCGTTGGTGGTGAGCACGTTGGACATTGCGGTGATGGGGAACAGAATGATTACCAGAGGAACCAGGGAGTAGCAGCAGGTGATGAACACGTCCTTGAAGGTGCCTTCCCCGTCGAACAGGGTGGTCAGACACCAGTTGGCAAGTGCTACCAGCAAGGCGGGCGTTGCGATGGACATGGCTGCCATAACGAAGTTACCGCCGCCCTGGCCGCCGTAATAGAGGTAGCCGCCGCCGATGGAGTTGTACACGAAGGCTGCTGCAGCCGCCAGGAGCCAGAACACTGCACCGCGAACGGAGCCGCGTCCCTCATGCTTCAGATCCCAGAAGCCGTCGAAGGGATGGAAGATGATATGGAAGCCATACATTACTTCTTCCCAGAAGCCGCGCTTCTCTTTGTCCTTGGTGTTCTTGCGGTTGTACTTGTTGGCGAAGCCGAAGAACTTCACGAAGCCAACCAAGCAGACAACTGCAACGCCCAGGAAGATCCAGAGGTTCTCCTCGATCCAGACCTTACGATACGCCTGGTACGCCTCGGAGTAGTTCTCGGAGTCGTATGCGGCGCGGAAGTACTTCATAGCCTCGATATACTCGCCTTCGCGGTAGAGAGACTGGCCGATGCCTACGTATGCGGTATCGTAGTTGTTGTTACGCTGGAGGATACCGGTGTAGTATTCAACTGCCTTGGAGTAGTTCTGGTCGATATCGTTCTGGATAGCTGCGGCGATGAGGTCGCCGTAGTCGGTACGCTTGTAAACGGTGATGGAAGCGGAAGCCTTGTCCAGAAGCAGGATGTTGGTGCCCTGGTAGTCGATGGCGTCCAGGGTCTGGATGTTACCCAGCTGGTCGCCGAAGTCGCCGAAGGCGTAGAGCATGTTACCGTTTGCGTCGTAGGTGAAGACCTTACTACGCTTGGAGTCGATCAAGCTCCAGGTGCCGTTTTCGGTGATGGCAACGTCCACAACGGTGGAGGGGCCGGAAACCTTAACGCTGGCACCGCCCACGGGGTACATATCTACCTCACCTGCGGGGGGCCAGAAGCCGTTACGGTTCATAACGTCGCTTCCCTTGGGGTTCAGCTTCTTAACGGTCATGTAGTCGGCTGCCTTGGACTTGCCCTGGATGGCGCCTGCTACGCTGGTTTCGTCGATAGAAGCGGTGGTAACGAAGACGAAGTCGTCTTGGTCGATGGCGATGTTGTTATACTCGGTAGGAACGTACTGCTCGGAAGCGGCGATCTGCTCTGCGGTCTGGAACATTCTCCAGAAGTAGTCGAAGGCACTGTAAGTAACCTTCTGTGCGCCAACGAAGCCGTTGAAGGTGCCGTCGCGGTTCAGAGAAAGAACGCCGTAGTTGGTGGTAGAGGATACCACGTAGATACGTCCTGCGGAGTCCACAGCCACAGCAACGGGGCTGTAAACGTGGTTGTCGGGCATGACTTCGCTGGCGGGCTCGGGAACGATGGTCACGAAGTTGCCAAGCTTGTCGAACACGACGATACGGGAGTTACCCTTATCCGCAACGAAGATCTCACTTTCGGTAACGAACAGACCGTGAGGCTGGTTGAGGCTGTCGGGAACGCCGTAGTTGTTGGTGAAAGAGCCGATGATCAGACGGACGTTGTAATCCTCGTCGGTAACAACGATACGGTTGTTGCCGGTATCGGAGATGTAAACGTGGTTCAGGTCGTCAACGAAGATGTCCTCGGGAGAGGCAAGGCTGGTGGTACCGAAGGTCTCACCATACTTGATCTTGGCGTTGTCGCTGGCGCCGCCTTCAGCAGACAGGGAGTAAGTGAGGCTGGCGGAGTTGATCACCTTCAGAGGAACGTAAGCCGCGGGGCTTTCCTGGATCATGGGAGTGACGCCGTAGGTGTAAGTGGTATAAGGAACGATTGCACCTGCGGTGACGGAGCCCAGCATCAGCACCAGGAGGGTGACGATCAGAAGAGTTTTGAATGTTCTGTGTTTCATTGTCTTCCCTCCTTAGTCCTTCATGCCGGCGGACGACATGGTTTGAATAACGTTGTTCTGAGAAATGACGAATACCAGGATCGGAACGATCATCATGATAACGGTGGAAGCGGCGGATACACCGGAACGCTCGATACCTGCCGTTACCAGCTGGCTGATTGCGTAGTTCAAGGTCTTGAGCTGTTCGCTGTAAATGTACAGGTTTGCACCGGAGTTCCACAGATCCTTGAACGCGAAGAGGATCAGCGTTGCCCAAGCGGGTTTTACCATGGGCATTGCGATCTTCCAGAAGATCTTGTTCTCGGAGGCACCCTCCAGACGGGCACTTTCCAGAACGGAGTCGTTAACGCTGGTTTCCATAAACTGCTTCATCAGGTAGAGACCGAAGCTGGTACAGAAGGCGGGAACGATAACTGCCATGTAGGTGTCTACCCAACCCAGAGCAGACATGATCAGGAAGTTGGAGATACCGGTTACAGTTGCGTTGAACATCAGAGACATACGGACGATGCTGAACAGGGTCTCACGGCCGGGGAATCTGATCTTAGCGATGGCGTAAGCCGCGTAAGAGGAGAGCAACACGTTACCCAAGGTACCAACCACGGAGATCAGGATGGTGTTGAAGATGTAACGGGAGAAGGGCACCCAAGACTCGCTCATGGTACGGAACAACTCACGGAAGTTCTCGAAAGAGGGGTTGATTACGAAGAACTTGGGGGGGAATACGAAGATCTCGTCCAGAGGCTTCAAGGACTGGCAGACTGCGTACACCATGGGAAGCACCATGACGATGGCTACCAAGCCAAGCATGATGTAGATACCCACGTCGCCGCCTGCGGAACGGTTTACGGAACGCTTGAAGTGGACGCGGTTGGTATCGTATCTGCGATAGGCGACTTTAATTTTTTCAATTAATTTGTTCATATTAAGTACCTATCTTTCTCAAGATTTTGGTGACCAGCATGTTACAGCCGATCATCATCAAGAACAGCAGAGTGGCGATGGCGGAAGCATAACCCATCTCGAATCGCATGCCGCCGTAGTCATCCAGGTGGTGCATGATGGTATGTGCAACGTAGTTCGGGGAGGGGAAGCCTACCAGAGCGGTGATAACGCCGCCGAAGCCGAACGCACCGGTGATGGCCAGGATAGCACCCAGCATCATCTGAGGGCGCATGGTGGGAAGGGTGATGTAGTAGAGCTCCTGCCAACGGTTCTTGACGCCGTCCACAGCGCCTGCTTCGTACAGGGAGGTGTCTACCGTCTGGAAACCTGCGATAAAGGTCAGGAAGGAGGTACCCAGAGAGGTCCACAGTGCTACGCAGCAGCAGAGGACGAAGATGTACTTCTCATCCTGGAACCACAGAACGGGCTCGGACAGCAGACCCAGTTTCATACCCCAAGCATTGACCAGACCGTATTCGTCGCCGGAGAAGAAGATCGTCCAGATCAGATATACGTTACCGGAAATGGAGGGTGCGTAGAACAGCAGGGTTACGATAGAACGGATACGGGGACGCAGCTCGTTGATGAACCAAGCCAACAGCATGGACAACAGGTAGGAGCCGGGGCCGGTGACCGTTGCGAACATCAAGGTGTTCTTGATGGCGGTGATGAACACGTCGTCGTCCAGGAACAGGCGGATGTAGTTATCCAGGAAGACGAAATCCGGCCATTCCAGCAGGTTAAAGTTGGTGAAACTCAAGATCAGGGACAGAACGACGGGGATAATGGTGAACAGAGTGAACAGGATGAAGAAGGGCGCGATCATGAGGTAGGCGACCTTATGCTTTTTCATTTCCAGCAAAGTCCAGCGGAAACGGCTCATGTCTGTTCTGATAACAGCTTTTTCCTTTGCCATGATCATCTCTCCTTTTCATTCTCGAGTGCAATGCCTTCATCCTTCAGGAAGTTCTCCATCTCTTTGATGATATCCGTGGTGGGAAGGCTGAACTCGGCACGTTTTCTGGTCAACTCGTTGTTGATATCCGTGATGTAGGACTGCATGGATTCAACAGGGTCGTCGCCATCGTTGTATACGTTCAGGAACGCGAAGTTGGTGTAACGGGATACGATGTAGGAACCGGGGTACTCGGGAGTACATTCAACTGCGTTGAACTGTGCAAACAGGTTGTCGTACTCGTCCTTGGACCAGGACATGCCTGCCAGAGCTTCCATGTTGGCGGTGGGCTGCTTAGCGGAGGGACCCAACAGTGCGATCATTTCGTTACCGTAAGAGGTCTGTACGTCAGCGCTCATCCACCACTGCATGAAGGTCCAGGCCGCCAGAGCGTTCTTCTCGGTTACGGAACGCATCATCAGCATGGTGGACACGGCACCTACGGTGGAGTTGTTCACGATGGTCTCGCCGGTGTTGGGGTCTTCGGAAAGGGTACCGGGCAGAGGAGTGAATTCCCACAAACCGTTGATCTCGGGAGCGAAGACGATCAGAGAGTTGTAGTTGTTGTACTCAATGATGGCCAAGGGCATTTCACCGGAACGGAAACGGTTTGCAAAGCTATAGGTTACGGGGAACTCGTACTGGGTGAACAGGTTGCAGACTTCTTTGAAGGAAGCCAGTGCGATATCGGAGTCCAGGTTGATGGAGATACCGTCAGTCTTGGGAATGACGTTGCCGTCTGCATCGGTATAGGTATAGCCGATTGCGTTCAGGTACTCGTCTACGTTTGCATAGGAGGAATCGTAACCCTTCTTCTCGTAATACTTACGGAAGAGCTCCAGATAGTAATCGTAGTTGCCCTGGTCGTAGTAGGTCTCGTCCTTCTGATACATCAGGAAGGTGGAGCCTGCAACGCCGGTGGGGAAACCGATATCCAACTCGTTGGACTGCATGGTATATATAATATTGTAGAATTCATCCCAAGTGTCGGGAACCTTGACTTCGCTGTTGCTGTCGGAAGCAAGCTCTGCGAAGATGTCCTTACGGTAGAACATCATTGCGAAGCTCATGGTCTCGGGGATACCGTAGGTCTGGCCGTAGAGGGTCAGAGGAACCATGGCGTTCTTAGCGAAGCGGGTCTTTACCTGATCGAAGGTGGGGATCAAGTTCTTTTCCAGCAGAGGTGCGTAGATGGGATCCTCCGCCCAACGGGACAGGTCGTTGAAGTTGTAGCCCACGTTGTCGTCCCCGTTGGTGTTGTTCAAAGAAACAACGGCGGAACGGATGGCGTAGTTGATAGCGTCACCCTGGGCCGCGCCCATGTAAACGTCGGGGCCGGTGCCTGCCAGCGTTGCGGGAAGCAGGGTACCGCCTGCAACCAGCTTAACGACTACGGGCAAGCCGTAGGTGGATGCGAAGGAGTCGTCCACCAGGTTACGAACGATCTGGGCCTGGTCACGGGAGGTGACGGTCCAAACCTCAATTGCATAATCCTCAGCGTTCTCGATGCCTGCAACGTCCTCGGAGGAGCCGAGAGAGTCGTAGTCGGAGAAGAAGGACATGATGAACTTCTCAATGCCGCCCCACAGGCTTGCGAAGAAGCCGGGCTCTGCCTGAGGTGCTTCCGCGTCGGAAGCCTGTACGCAGATGTAGTCGATGCCCAAGGGCTGGTTCTGCGTATCGGCAAGCCAGGTACCCAAGGAAGCACTGTAAGACTTCAGGGTGCTCATGTAGCCTGCGATGGTGGAGGGGTACTGGCCCATACGCTCACAGACGTTGGCTACACGGTCCAGAGTGGAGGAGTGGGAGCCCTTGCCGCCCATCAGAGTTGCAAGCTCTTCGGACACGGCGTACAGCTCGGCCGCCTGCTCACGGAGGCCCTTCAGAACGTCGGGAATCAGACGCTCGAAGCGGTAGTCACGGTATTCGTCGGGTTCGGTACCGGTGATCATCAATATCTTACGGTAGTAAGCGTTGATCTTGGTCAGGGAGTTGTTAACCCGGCTCAGGATGCTGGCCATGTCGCCGAGAACGACTTCCAATCGGATGGTGTTCACACCCTCGTTCAGGTAGAACATGAACTCGGTCTCGCCGTTGTGGAGAGGCTCGGTTACCCACTCGGAAGAGTAGTTGAAGCGAACGAAGCCGGCTTCCCGGAAGGGTACTTCCCCGTTGATGGCAACCTTACGGGAAACGTACATACCGGAGTAGTAGCTCTGGAGAGAACGGGGGATGATGCTGTAGAAGCCCGCCTGGGGAACCTCTACTTCCCATTCGATCCACTGGCCAACGTATTCCCATTTGTCGCCGCCGATCATGTTCAGACGGATCAGAGCAGGATCCTGGGGCTGGGAGAATACGGAGGAGCGGTTGTTCAGCTGATAAATGGTACGCTCGGAAACGGTGGTAGCGTACTCGGCCTGAACGATCACCTGGGCGTCGCCGGTGTACTTGGCTGCATCGCCGCCGTGTGCTTCGTAGTACTCGGCGTAGGTGGGAAGGGTCTCGGCCGCTTCCAGAACGATGCTGCTGAATGCAACGGTCTCTCTGACTGCCTGGAAGGACAGGATGTGTTCACCCTCGGACAGGTAGAAGCACAGAGGATCGCTGAAGTAGCCGGTGGAGTCGTAAACGTAGGTGTTTGCCCACTCGTCTACGAGGACCTTCTCGGGCTTCAGCTCGTTGCCGTTGGAGTCCTGAGCGTAAGGACGGAAGTTTTCGTAATCGCCGTAGTGCGCTTTCACGAAATCCTTGAATTCCTGGGAGTCGGAAAGCATCTGAACGGTCTCACCCTTCTCGTTCTCGAAGGTGTAGAGGTCGTTCCAAACGCGAGTAAACTCAACGGAACGGGCTTCGGTATAGGGAACCTTGCCGTCGATGAGGACGTAGCGTTCGATTGCGGCGTAGTTACCCACGGTGGGCTCTGCATCGAAGTTTACGGCGGGGATCCCGTTTTCGTAAACAACGTTGCCTTCCTCGTCAACAACGTTGTCATAAACGGCAACGTTGCCGGTGAAGTAGCTCACGTTCAGGTTGTAAAGACCGGATGCGGGCACGGTAACCTTGAAAGAAACTCTGCCGTCGTCTCCGCAAAGCAGGATGGCGCTGACGCCCTCCGGCATTTGGAGAGTGGCACCGTTCTTCTGACCAAGGTACTTGCTCAGGTCATCGCCGTTTTTCACAACGTTAACGGTGGCGGTGGTGTCGGCCGTGTCGATCCCGTTTACAAGATCCAGGACGATCTTACCGGTAGCCATGGAAGCATCGTTGTAGCTCAACAGATACTCGCTGTAGCTGGTAGAGGTCAGAACGTTCTTGATCTCGTCAAGGGAAGTACGCACCAGCGAGTCAGAATTATATCTGTGCTCGACGGACGCCAACGCTTCGAGAGTTCCCGCGCCAAGCCCGGTGAAGGTGATCACCAGGAGCATGAGCATTGCGAGAACGCGCTTAAAGGTACGGTTGAAGCTGGTCATGCGGTTTTCCTCCTGAGAAAATGCTGACGGTATATCCCAAGAACCCAACACGACGCCTCGCTCACGCGTACGCGCGTATATAGTCATAGGAATACACCTTATTTCAATACTCAGTAATAGTACCACAGACCGTTTCTTTTGTCAAGCATGGCAAAAACGGGAAAAAGCCTTTGGAGACCGGAAAAAGGGGTGTCGAAACGGGGCGTTTGGGGGACGTTTTGATCCGGGTCGGGTTGATGATTTTTCACAGACAACTAAAGATGAAAGCGCATTGAGAACAAAACTTTAATAACATTGACACAATGGAAGAAATATTCTATATATACTTTGATATTTCAGCATGCAAGAAGCCGCCGAAGAAAGTCGATTCTTGTTTTCAATTGTGTACAAAAGTTTTCTAAATTTATAACGTTTTTTGTTGGAGACAAAAATGCTCCCCTCGGGGAAGAAATCCAGAGTGTAAAATGCACAAAAAAGGCAGTGTTTTTTTTACACACTGCCTTTTGTAACAAAACGGATGTTCTTCGTCATTTTTCGACGAATTTGATTCTTTTTGAAAAAACGGGGTCATTCGTAGCAAGTGACGATGAAGCCGTCGCTTCCGTTGCCGGAGACGGAATACACCGCGTCTTCCCCGCCGCGGACGGTGAGCGTGGTGGTCTCCCCTTCCCCTGCGGCCACGTAATACACGTAGCAGGTCTGCTTATCCCCGGAGGCATCCACGTACTCAACGGCGAGAGGCGCTTCCGCGGTATAGGGGCGAAGGGCGTCCAGATATTCCTCCAGGCACAGGTGATACTTGGCCATGTAAGCGGCGTGCTCGTAGCCCACGAAGCGGTAGACTCTGCCGGTTCCGCTACCGGAGACCTGGGTTACGCTTGCCTTTTCGGAGGGATAGCGGAGGATGTAGCCGAAGCGGTTACAGTTGTCCACCAGCCAGAGGTATTTGCCGGAGCCGATGTTGTCTCCGTCCTTGTCTGCGGGGAACAGGGTGAAATACACCGTGTTACCGTTGGACAGATCCTTACGGACGGCGTCCTCCTGTACAGCGGAGCCGGGCTTATAGGCCTCGTGGATGATGAGGGTGTTCTCCCCCTTCGACTCGGTGAAAGCCTTGGTAAGGCGGTTCAACGCCTCGATGGCGTCCAGTCGAAGCATCAAGGCGGTGCCGGACAGGCCGTAGCAGTCGTTTTTGTGGTTGGACACCCTGGTCAGCCCGTCGGGGGTGTCGGTGATGCCGGCGGCGTAGGCAGGATCGGTCAAGGAAAGGAGTCCCGTCATCTTATCGGAGGTAGAGACTTCAAACTCGGCGTACTCCACCTCGGGGGTGGGCTGAGAGGATTCCTCCTCGGAGCTTTCCACCACGGGGACGGAGCTTTCCGAGGATGCCTCGGAGTTTTCCGACGTTTGGGCAGAGCTTTCCCCTGCCGGCTCCTTTTGAGGTTCACAGCTTCCGCAGATAATGAGGATCACCAAAAGCAGAGCCGCACCCATAAACAGGAGAGCCGCGTAGAGATATTCGGGTCGGGTTCTTTTCGATCTGTTTACCATAATAACCAATCCTTTTTTAGACAAAATGCGGGCGAGAGAAGCCCCGCCCGCATTCATTTTGTTAGATTACTGCTCGGACAGCTTCTTCAGCTTCTCGTACTTAGCCTTAGCGAAGTCCTCAGCCTGCGCGAAGAGCACCTCTGCTCTTTCGGGGAAGGACTGAGCCAGACGAGCGTAACGAACCTCGGAGCGGATGAAGTCCTGATAGCTTCCGGTGGGAGCCTTGGAATCCAGGATCACCTTGCCGGTCTCGGGGTTGTAACGGAAGGTCTGCCAGTAGCCGGACTCAACAGCCTTCTTCTGCTCAGCCAGGCAGTTCTGCATACCGCCCTTCACACCGTGCATTTCGCAGGGTGCGTAGCCGATGATCAGAGAGGGACCGTTGTAAGCCTCTGCCTCGGTGAGAGCCTTCAGCAGCTGGTTCTTATCGTAGCCCATGCAAACCTGTGCAACGTATACGTAGCCGTAAGACATTGCAATAGCCGCCAGGTCCTTCTTCTTCTGGCCCTTACCTGCTGCTGCGAACTGAGCCACAGAGCCGGTGGGAGTAGCCTTGGAAGCCTGACCGCCGGTGTTGGAGTAAACCTCGGTATCGAAGACGAAGATGTTCACGTCCTCGCCGGAAGCGATGGCGTGGTCCAAGCCGCCGAAGCCGATGTCGTATGCCCAACCGTCGCCTCCGAAGATCCAAACGGACTTCTTAGCGATGTAGTCCTTGTAGAGCAGGATCTGAGCGCGGAGGTCAGCGCACTTCTCGCAGGTGGATGCCTCCAGCATTGCGATGAGGGCCTTGGAAGCCTTGGCGTTCTCGGCACCGTTCTCCAGGGTGGAGAGGTATGCGTCGATAACGGCCTTGGTCTCCTCGCAGGTGACCATATCGCCCAGCTCACGGATCATGCCGATCACGCGGTTGCGGATCACCTTCTGACCCAGTTCCATACCCATACCGTGCTCAGCGTTGTCCTCGAACAGGGAGTTAGCCCATGCGGGACCCTTGCCGCTTTCGCGGTTGACGGTATAGGGAGTAGCGGGAGCGGAGCCGCCCCAGATGGAGGAACAGCCGGTAGCGTTGGAAATATACATTCTCTCGCCGAAGAGCTGAGTAACGATTCTTGCGTAAGAGGTCTCGGCACAGCCTGCGCAGGAGCCGGAGAACTCAAGCAGGGGCTGCTTGAACTGGCTGCCCTTGACGGTGTTGTTCACGAGCTCGGTCTTCTCTGCTACGTTTGCTACGCAGTAGTCGAATACGGGTTGCTGATCCAGCTGAGAAGCCATGGGAACCATGAGCAGTGCGCTCTTGGGAGCGGCCAGCTCTGCGGCCTTCTTGGCTGCCTTCTTGGGATCGTCCGGATATTCTGCCGCGGCAACTGCCTGAGCGTCCTTCAATGCCTTTGCGGTAACGGGGCAATCCTTCGCGCACAGGGTACAACCCATACAGTCGAGGGGGCTGATGGCGATGGTGAACTTGTAGTTGGTCTTGATAACGGGCTTAGCCGCAAACTTGGTAGCTTCGGGAGCCTTTGCAGCCTCTTCCTCGGTCATAGCGTAGGAACGGATAGCGGCGTGGGGGCAAACGAAGGAACAGGTGTTACACTGGATACAGTTAGCGGGGTTCCAAACGGGAGCGTTAACGGCTACGCCGCGCTTCTCGTAAGCTGCAGAGCCCTGGGGGAAGGTACCGTCTGCATAGGGCAGGAAGGTGGATACGGGCAGAGTGTCGCCGTCCATACGGTCAACGGGGAGAACCACGTTGTTGACAAAGTCTACCAGATCCTTACGGGTACCGGTTGCAACCTCTTCATGCTTGTCGGCAATAATGGTCTTCCAGGATGCGGGAACGGCAACCTCAACGGCGGCGTCTGCACCTGCGTCGATAGCGGCGTAGTTCAGATCAACCATTGCCTGGCCCTTCTTGATATAGGACTTGTATGCCATCTTCTTGATGTACTCGATGGCGTCAGCCTTGGGCAGGATGCCTGCCAGGGAGAAGAAGGCGGACTGGAGGACGGTGTTCTTAACCTTCACGTTACCGATCTGCTTTGCGGCGATGGTGGTAGCGTCGATGATATAGAACTTCACGTTGTTGTTGGCGATATAAGCCTTAACGTCTGCGGGCAGGTTGGCATCCAGCTCTTCAGCGGTCCAACGGCAGTCCAGCAGGAAGGTTCCGCCGGGCTTAACGTCCTGAACGATTCGGTAGCCCTTAAGAATATAGGAAGAGTTGTGGCAAGCAACGAAGTCGGCCTTGGTGATGTAGTAGGGGCTCTTGATCTGCTTGTCGCCGAAGCGGAGGTGGGAGATGGTCACACCGCCGGTCTTCTTGGAGTCGTACTGGAAGTACGCCTGGATAAACTTATCGGTATGGTCACCGATGATCTTGATGGAGTTCTTGTTAGCGCCAACGGTACCGTCGCCACCCAGACCCCAGAACTTACAAGCGATGGTGCCTGCGGGAGCGGTGTCCTCGGTGAGAGTCTCGGGGAGAGACAGGCCGGTCACGTCGTCTACGATGCCGATGGTGAAGTTACCCTTGGGGGTATCCAGAGCCAGGTTCTCGTAAACCGCGCAAACGGAAGCGGGAGTGGTGTCCTTGGAGCCCAGACCGTATCTGCCGCCGACAACGGTGATGTCGGTTCTGCCGGTGCGGTTGAGAGCTGCAACAACGTCAAGATACAGAGGCTCGCCAAGAGAGCCGGGCTCCTTGGTACGGTCCAGAACTGCGATCTTCTTGACGGATGCGGGGATAGCCTCGGAGAGCTTCTCTGCAACGAAGGGACGGTACAGTCTGACCTTGACCAGACCAACCTTCTCGCCCTTGGCGTTCAGGTAATCGATAACCTCTTCGGTAACGTCGCAAACGGAGCCCATTGCAACGATCACGCGGTCTGCATCGGGAGCGCCGTAGTAGTTGAACAGCTTATAGTCGGTGCCGAGCTTGGCGTTGACCTTATCCATGTATTCCTCGACGATGCCGGGGATGGCTTCATAGTAGCTGTTGCAGGCTTCTCTGTGCTGGAAGAAGATGTCGCCGTTTTCTGCGGAGCCGCGGAGAACGGGATGTTCAGGGTTGATGGAACGAGCTCTGAATGCCTTGATAGCATCCATGTCGACCATTTCCTTGAGGTCTTCGTAATCCCAAGCCTCGATCTTCTGCACCTCGTGGGAGGTACGGAAGCCGTCGAAGAAGCTCAGGAAGGGAACTCTGCCCTTAATGGAAGCCAGGTGTGCAACTGCACCCAGGTCCATGATCTCCTGCTGGTTGGTCTCTGCCATCATGGCGTAACCGGTCTGACGGCAAGCGTAAACGTCGGAGTGGTCGCCGAAAATGTTCAGAGCGTGGGATGCAACGCATCTTGCGGATACGTGGATCACGCCGGGCAGAAGCTCGCCTGCGATCTTATACATGTTGGGGATCATCAGAAGAAGACCCTGAGAAGCGGTATAAGTGGTGGTGAGAGCGCCTGCGGCCAGAGAACCGTGAACTGCACCTGCGGCGCCTGCCTCAGACTGCATCTCGGTTACCATTACGCGGTCGCCGAAAATGTTTCTTGCAGGTTCGCCGAAGATGTTCTTATCGGTAGCGGACCAGGTGTCGGTCACTTCCGCCATGGGGCTGGAAGGGGTGATGGGGTAGATGGCAGCTACTTCCGTAAACGCGTAGGACACGTGTGCGGCAGCGGTGTTACCATCCATGGAAACTTTTTTTCTTTGCAAAAATGCCATGCTTTTATAGCCTCCTGTTTTTATCGTGCTCTCTATCATACCACTTTTTTTCCCTTCTGTAAAGAGATAAAGTCAATTTTTTTCGAATTTTTTTGAATTTCTTTACCGAATCTATTTTATGCATATAATTTTAACAGAAAATTTCCTTTGTTTGCCGTTTTTCGTATTGAAAATAAAAAAAGAATATGGTATGATAAGATGATTTTTCAAAAGATTGGGAGGGTTCCGGCATGGTACATACCTATTATTCCGCCGCGTTGCGGGGGATCGAGGGTCAGATCGTTACGGTGGAGGCTACCGCCGTATCCGCACCCGAGTACCGTCTGGAGATCATCGGTCTGCCGGATACCGCCGTGAAGGAGGCCGCCGCCCGCGTTCGCTCTGCGGGGAGGGACCTGAATCTTTCCATGAAGACCGGCAAGGTGACGGTGAACCTGGCGCCTGCGGACATCCGCAAGGAGGGCACCATTTACGACCTGCCCATTCTTCTTTCCCTTCTCAAGCCCGAGGAAGTGAGGAACGCGGATTTCTCAAGCTCCGTATTCGTGGGCGAGCTTTCCCTGGCGGGGACGCTGAGGCCTATCAACGGGGCGTTGCCCATGGCGCTTTCCGCCGCTCAGAACGGGTTCAAGCATTTCTTCTGCCCCACGGAGAACGCCGCCGAGGCTTCCGCCGCACCGGGGATCAACGTCTACCCCGTTCACGACGTGCGGGAGATCCTATTACATTTCCGCGGAATCTTGCCCATTGAGCCATTGCAATTCTGCGGAGAAAGCATTCTGAACGCCTGCTTTGACGGCGCTCCCGATTTTTCCGAGGTGAAGGGACAGGAGACCGCCAAGAAGGCCTTGGAGGTTGCCGCCGCGGGGATGCACAACGTGATGCTCATCGGGCCTCCCGGATCCGGTAAGAGTATGCTGGCATCCCGTTTGCCCCACATCCTTCCCCCGCTGACCTACGAGGAAGCCATTGAAAGCTCCAAGATCTATTCCGTGGCAGGGCTTTCCGGGGAATTGAATCCATTGCTGACACGGCGTCCCTTCCGTTCGCCCCACCATAATATTTCCTCCGCCGCATTGGCGGGAGGCGGCTCTCACGCACAGCCCGGGGAGATCTCCCTGGCCCACAACGGTGTGTTGTTCTTGGATGAGTTCCCGGAGTTTGCCCCCAAGGCAAGAGAGACCATCCGTCAGCCCCTGGAGGAGCATAGGGTGACCATCTCCCGTGTGGCGGGGTCGGCTACCTTCCCCTGCTCCTTTATGCTGGTTTGCGCCATGAATCCCTGCCCCTGCGGGTTTTACGGACATCCCACCAAGGCCTGCACCTGCTCTCCCAAGAGCAAGAGTGCGTATCTGAACCGTGTGTCCGGCCCCGTGCTTGACCGTATCGACATTCAGGTGGAGGTGGGAGCGTTGGAGTTCGACGATCTCCATTCCGCTGTTGCCTGCGAAACCAGCGAGCAGATCCGCGCACGGGTGGCCAAGGCCAGAGAATACGCCTTGAGCCGCTTTGACGGCATTCGTCTCCGCAACGGTGCGCCCTTGACCGCCAACGCTTTGATGGAGCCCCAGCATCTGGAGGTCTTCTGCCGCTTGGAGGAGGACGCCAAGGAGCTGATCCGCCGAGCCTTTGACAAGCTGAATCTTTCCGCCCGCGGGTACAACCGTCTGTTGAAGGTCGCCCGCACCATTGCGGATTTTGAGGAATGCGAGGCCATCGGCAAGCAACACGTTGCCACCGCCATCCGCATGAGGAGTTTGGATCGAAAATACTTCGGATCCCTGTAAATTCCCTCATTTTTGAGGGTTTCCGCCCCGTTATCCATACCCCCGGGTTGACATAAAGGTCGGTGTTATCTTGTGGATAACTATGTGGATAATGTGGATAACTTCTTGTGAAATCAAGGTTTTCAAGGTGGAAAATCGAAAAGTTATCCACCGAATGTGTAAAAAGCGGTGGATAAGTGGAGTTTTCCACAGAGAAATAACAAAAATTATGTCACCCGAAGCGAGGACAAAATATGAGTTTTTCCGATCAGGATTTTGACGAAGTAAGAGACGAGCGGGAGTCGAAAAGCTTCCGTGTGGTAAAGAATATTTTCAAGGGGATCCTATACGGCGCGTCCGCTTTGGTGTGGATCTTAGTGCTGGCGGTGATCTTCACCACCAGGGAATCGGATCTGTACACCGAGATGCAGTTCACCGAGGCCACCCATAAGGTTGCCGATGCTACGGAGGACTACAAGGTACACCAGGTGATCATCATGGATTTCATGAACGAGCAAGGGAGTATCACCATTTCCTCCTCCACCTGCTTCTACGCACCGGAGACGGGGGAATTGGAGATCGGCGTAAAGTACAACAAGAAGCTCACCGATCACGACACCGACGACGCCATCGTATACCGGCTGGAGGATCAGAACGGGAAGGTCTATCCCGTTTTGCAGATCGAGGAAGACGACGTGGGGCGTTACGGTTACGCCCGGGTGTGCTTCGGCGACGTTCGCATTCCCTTGGGGGAAAAGGAAAAGCTGGACTTTACGGGGTTACAGTTTAAGCTGACCATGTACCGCAAGTCCGACGGAGCTTTGCTTGCCACCTATCAAAAGCGGGACGGGAAGGATCTGATCACGGTGAACGACGCGGAGTTTATCATCGTGAAGGAGGACTCCCCCACCCAAAAAAAGGATTTTGAAGATTAAACTACATTGCCTAAGGAGTTTTTGACATGGTTAAGAACGACAACATCCGCATCAAGCGCAGAAATCCCGATTTTCTGCTGTACGGTTTTTCCTATTTGTTTCTCATTCTGGCGGGCATCTTTCTGATCTCCCTGCCCTTCCTGCCCATTGCGCCCCCCTCGGAGGCCATCGGTTACGTCATCATGGGCGTGGGGATCCTTTTTGCGGGAAGCGGAGCGGTGCTTTACGGCATTCTGCTTTATGGCGGGATCCGTCCTTCCGACGCTTTGGTGATCACCAACAAGGGGTTCACCAACTATATGGTGGGTGGCAAGAACGGGGTTTACGTGGAATGGGTGAACATCGCCTCCATGAAGGTGTTCGGGTTGACCAAGGCGCCCATGCTGGGACTTACCCTCAGCGACAGCGACAGCTACGTGGCAGAGCTGGACGGGAAGCACGCACGGATCGCACGGAACAATTTGGAATTGGGGATCCCCGTGATCGCCATCTCCCAGCGTGAGGTTGCGGTGCAGATCTCCGATCTGAAGACCTTATTCTCCCGTATGATCAAGGGCGCTATCTCCTGGGAGCAGTACGCCGCTCACAACAAGAAGATCGAGACCCACGAGGACGTTCCCCAGCCCACCCATTCCTTTACCGTGGAGCCGGATCATCTCACCGAGAAACGGGAGCACAAGACCCGCACGGTGGAGCTGCCTCCCGTTGACAAGGAGCCGGGGGTACAGCCCTTGGAGGAACAGGAAGACGTTACCGTTCTGGATATGGACGAGTAAAGAAGAACGCTTAAACCTTTTTCTTTTCGAAAAAAGAAAAAGGTTTAAGAATCCAAAAAGAAAACCCCATGCCAAAAACTGACGTTTTTGGAGGGTGAAAAAAGGAGCCGCGGAGGCTCCTTTTTGTGTTGGAGGATATGGTTGTGTTTACTCCATGGGATAATCAAAATTCCCCGGAAGGATAACGGCGCGTTCGTGTTCGGCAGCATCCCCGCAATCGCAATGGGAACCCCAGATACGGTACCCGTTCCGTTCTCCCCATTCACCCAGACGATGCACGTCCTGTAAGGAAAGATACGCATGGTACGTTTCCGTCTTCTCACAATACGTCAAGGGAACGCCGATCCCGTGGATCTTTTCCAATGCTTCTGCTGCTTCCTCTTCGGATAAGTCCTTATAATCCATGGCTTTCACATGAATTGAAACATCATACAACAACTTCATTCCCAACCGGCTTGCACAATTCTGCATCCCAACCAAGTCAGGGAGGTAATATTTGTAAACCATTGTATTCGCAATCAGCATCACCGGTCCATCAAAACCCGCAAAAACATCCCAGCCTTTTTCAAAATCCCATTCGATTTGCGGTTCTTCCGGGACTGGGTCACGGGAATCATCCTCAGGCACATCGGAATTCGGCTCTGCGGATAGAATTTCCGCGGGAGCATCCGAAGACTCGCAAACGGTGTTTTCGGGTTCAGAGCTGACAGGCGGGTCTTCTCGCAATTTTCCGGCTTCTGCAAAAATCGTTCCGACGATCAATGCCGTACAAACAACAGCAATGGTCAAAAAGATAAGTTTCTTTTTCATAACATTTTCTCCTTTTTGGTATCTTTTAAATTTGATTATTTTACAGTCTCTTTTGATCCATTCAAGCCATCTCGGTCATGACACCGATGAACAAGGGAAGGTTGGTTTTGGTGTCCAGGATCATATACACGAAGGGACGGTTTAGGATGATATAAGACTGCAGTGAGCTGTTTATTATACCGTAATCATCCATACCAACGCCCGTGGCGGCGGCTGCCTTGGTGCCGGCGGGAGAAAGCCGGATGGCGGTCTTCTGTACCACTTCGCCGATATAGAGGGAGCGGACGGGACTCATTTGGGAGAAGTCCGCCAAGCCTTCCATAAATGCTGAGGGCATACCCATGTCCGTCAGGACGGGTTTCAGATCTATGGAATACTCAAACTTGAACTTGGGCAAACGAACGAAGACTTCGGTCTCCTTCTGCTTTGCCAGCAGGCTTTGCAGGGAAGCACCCGTTAAGGAATTGGCGTATTCCAGAATATCGGTTCCCTCCTTGGGGAGGATGGCGGCGAAGGCGTAGTCCTTGCCGTCGTAGTATTTGAGGAAGCCCTTTGCGTTTTCGTCGGCAAAATACAGGGATTCGATGGAGGTCATCATGGTGACGGTCTGTTCTTTGCCGCTGTAGGAATAGAAGATGCCGTCCATTACGTCTTCGGGATCGTAGCCGGTCTCCCAGGTGCCGTCGAAAAGGAGGGTATTGATCAGAACCATGACGGTGTGCTCGTCCAATTCTTCAAACAGCTTGGGGATCATGCCGTCGGTATTGGTATTGACCCAATCGTTGATCTCCCCGAGATCTGCCTCCATGGTCTCCTTGGTAAAGGGAGCTTGGTACAGTGCCGCGCCGTAGTAGTCGGCGTTGGTCTGGAGGAAGTCGGTATAGAAGGGGTAGCCTTCCTTGAACCAGATGCCGTTGTTTAAGATCAGCTTGGTCTTTTCGGTAGAGGGCAGGCTTTCCGCATAGGCGGAGAGGTAGGCGTTGAGCTGTTCCAGGGACAAGTCTCCCCCGAGAACCTTTTCCATTTCCCCGAGGGTCTCGCCGTTGGCACCGTTGGCAACCATTGCCAGACAAAGCTGGGCAGACAAGGGGGACACCAAGGCGCCCTTTGCCCCGTCTTTCTTCAAGCTTTGCTGCAGAAGCTTCACGGCGAAGTCCATCTGGGCGGTGATGAAGGTGTCGTCCGGGTTCTTTTTGGTGACGGACATGGGGGTAATGCCTTCCATCAGGTTCTTGGAGTTTGTCATCCGGATGGGGCGGGAGTTCTCCCCCGGCTCCTCGGAGGAGGCTTCGGAGGAGGTCTGTTCCAGAGTGTTGCCGGAATAGATGGGGTGGGAGGTGTGCTCCTCGGGAGTCCTGATGGCAAGTCCCACGGTGAGGAGGGTCATTGCCAGAAATAGTGCTAAGAAGCCGCCGCTTTTGAACAGGCGGTCGTTTCTTTTTCGTTTTGCGGCAAGGCGGGCGTTATAACGGCGCTCCAGCTCCGCCTTGGCTTGTGCGGGAGTTCTTCTCATAAGTTCATTTCCTTTCCCAATGCGTTGCGCAGTAAAGATTTTGCACGGTATAACAGGTTGTCGATCTGCTTTTTGCTTTTGCCCAAAACCTTGGCGGCGTCCTCGTAGGACAGCTCCTCGAAGTACACCAAATGGACTGCCGCCTGCATTTCCCCGGGGAGGGTGCTTAATGCTTGGTTCAAAGCCTGCAGATCTTCCCTTTTGATCAGCTCGTCGGCAAGGGAGCTTCGGTCCGCCAGCTCACCTTCCGCGTCCTCCGGAGTGAGGGTGTCCTTACGGTGATCCCGCAGGAAGTTCAGGGACTTGTTGCGGGCGATGGCAAAAAGGTAGGCCTTCAGAGGCGTGCGGAAATTATACCGCTTGGGGTGCAGCAATAATTCCAGCAGGGTATTGATGGCGATGTCTTCCGCGTCGTGGACGTTCCCCACGTAACGGTTTGCAAAAAAGGTCAGCGGGGTGTAATACAGGTTGAACACATCGTCAAAGGCGGTTTTGTCGCCATCCAGGAAACGGCGGTAGCTACTTGCACCGTGATCCACGTCGGACGCCTCCCTTCTCTGTGGTGGCCTTTCATTTACAGATACACGGCAAGGAAAAGAAATCCTTACGGTTTTTTCAGATTTTTTCGATTTTTATGCCTTTTAAGTGCATGAAGTGGTTGGAGAGGCGGATCTCCCTGCCTTCGTCGGTGTAAAAGGAGTGGTTGTAGCCGTAGGTGTCCTCGTAGACGGCCTCGATCTGCTTGCCGTCGGAGAAGGTGATCCGCACCCGCTGGTTGGTTTTGGAGTCCAGCACAAGGGGGCCTACTAAGTAGTTCATAGTTGTTTCCTTTCTTTTTTTGATAAAGAACAATACGGGAACCTTCTTTTAGGAAAAAGAAGGTTCCCGTACCCTCCAAGAAAACCTGATTGCCAAAACCGATGAAATCGGTTTTGGAGGAAAGGTTTTTGGGAGGTGCGGAACCCTTTTTTCCCGAAAAAGGGTTCTGCATTCCGTTCTCAATTTTGTTTTCTGACGGTCTTATACTCGTCGTAGCGGCGGAACCAGGGGCAGTATCTGCTCCCGGAGGAGAGGAACTTGACCTCCTCGTCCTCATCCAAGGAGAGGTTGCAGAAATCCGCGTCGGCCTCCTCGTCGTAAACGAAGTAGACGCAATGCTCGCAATCCATGGGCGGCAGCTCGGGGACGTTTTGCTTTGCCATATCAGATACCTGCCACGCTGATATTCTTCAGCTTAAGGGCGTAGGGGCCTTCGTAGCGGGAGGTGACGTAGCGGTCGGTGGAGAACAGCAGATCCTTTTGGGATTCCAAAAGGCTTCCGTTGACGGAGCCGCCTGTGACGGGGGTCACCTTGCCCTCCTCGATGAGGTAGGCCAGGCGGATCTCGCCGCCGAAGCGGCCGGAGAAATCGTCCATCTGGAAATCGGAGAAGGCCACCACCCAAAGGCAGGGAGCGTTCTTCATTTCCTCAAAGGGAAGGATACCGTTGTCGCAGATCACCTTGGAATAGCTGCCCGTGGGCTTCACACCCAGGTAGCGGCAGAAGCGGTTGGGGCCGTGGACGGCCTTCAGCATGCCGCCTGCCAGAAGGTGCAGGTCTTCCATGGGGATGCCCTCTCCGTCGTAGGGGACAGTGGCGCAGAGGGTCATGTCCAGACTTTCGCCGTTTACTTCCCCGCCCTGGACGTTGTCGCCCACCTGCCAGCTTGAATAGCGGGAATACAGCATGGAGGCGGAGGAACGGCTGACGTAATAGGACAGCACGGTGGGTACGTTGTTGCCGCTTAAGATCACGTCGTAGTTGCCGCTCTTGAGGGTGCGCTGTGCGTGGGCGCGGTCGCAGACGAAGGACAGGGCCTCGGACACTTTAGCGGACAAGGCTTCCGTCTCCAGCTCCCCGTAGGAGAAGGTGTGGTGCATTTCCACGTCCTCGGGGGCAGGGCATTGTACCACGAATTCGCCGTCTGCTTTGGCGTCGGTGTAGGAGACGTCCGTTCCGCAGGAGGAAAGGATGCGGCGGGACAGGCGGGTGACGAAGATCTCTGCGGAGTTGATGAAGGCGTCCTCACGGGTGTCGGGATCAAAGAGGGCTTCCGCCATCTTCCAGGCACTTTCGGTGAGGGGCGCTTCCGCAAGGATCCCTGTCTTGCAGACGGTGGGTGCGGAAACGGGATCCGGCAGGTCGTAATAGGGGTTGGCGGCAAACTGCGCGGCAAAGTAGGCGCCCTTCAGCTTGTCGGTGAGTACCTCGTCGGACATGGAGTCCAGCAGGGTGACGGAGGTGGCGCCGCGGGTGGGCTTTTCCCCTTCCCCGTCCCGATAGACGGTGACGAAGTATTTGCACACGTCCTTGATGCGGCGCATATCCAGCTCTTTGCGGACGAAGAACAATTCTGCGGATTCTTCCTTGGTCTCGTTGATCCGCCAATGGGAAATGCCCAGGGTATTTAAGGTATTTTTGATTCTGTTAAGCATAGTTGTTTATCTCCTTTAACCCAGACGGATACGGGCTTTCATATAGGGGCCGCCGTCGGAGACCTTGACCCATTCTTTGTAGCCCTTGCCGCAGTAGCCGCTGCCGGAGAGCTTTACGGTATCGCTCATCATGGTGACGGATTTCAGCAGGTCGGGGACGTAGCCGGTGAGGACGATGGGAGAGAAGATCTTTCCGGTGAGAACGCCGTCTTTGATCTCTCTGGCGATGGTGACCATGCACTGGATGCCCCAGTTCTTGGGGTCCTCCATGCCGCTGGAGGGGTTTTCCAGCAGGAAGCCGTCTTTCACCGAGGCGATCATTTCTTCCACGGTGGCGTTCCCCCCCGTGAAGTAGGTATTGGTCATACGGGCGTAGGCCTTACGCTCGTAGCTCTCTCTTCTGCCGTTGCCGGTGGGAGCCACGCCCAGGCGGGCGGCGGACAACGCGTCGCACATACCCGTGCGGAGGATGCCCTTGTCGATGACAACGGTATCGGTGGTGAGGGTACCTTCGTCGTCGAAGAACATGGTGGCGGTCTGGGAAACGGCGTTGCCGTCGTGCATGGTGACCTGTTCGCTGGCTACGTAATCACCCAGGCACTTTGCCGCCAGGGCACGGTCTTTGACGAACATATCCATTTCCACGCCGTGGCCGAAGGCCTCGTGGACGATCATGCCGGTGGTATCGGGGTCACAGATGCAATCGTATTCCCCGGGAGGGATGGGCTGACTGTCAAGCAGCTCCAGAGCGTAGGAGGCAACCTGCTCCACGTCGGCTTCCATGGTGTCCAGTACCTCTGCACCGCCCAAGACGGAATAAGGGCGGTAGTAATCCTTGATCTCTTCCCCGCGGGAGGCAAGCACCACCATGGATGCGGTCATCCAGGTGACGGTCTGGTCCAGGTCACGGTTTTCCGACAGGAACAGCTTACGGCAGGAGCGGTAGGAGGAGGAAAGGATCACGTCCATGATCCGTTCGTCGAAGGCCAGCCCCTTTTCACGCAGAGTGCGGAGCTTGGCAAGAATGGCCTCGTCCCCCAGGTCGGAGGGGAGGATCTTGCAGGGGGAGACCTCCTTCAAGGTGGCGGGCTCGTCTGCAGGGATGGGAGTTGCCAAGAGCGGGGTGTTCTCCGGCGAGGTCAGGCGGGAGGCCAGGGCCTCCTTGATAGCGGGAATGGCTTCACGGGAGAAGGAATTGAAGGAATATTCTGCGGCACCCTTTTGGTCAAACACACGGACCACGAAGCCGTCGCCGCCGCCAAGACCGGAGGTTCCGATGGAAACGCCGCTTTTGCCCACACGCCAGGAACGGGCGTCGTCGGCTACCGCAAGGACGCTGGCGTAGGCGTACTCTTTGCGAAGCTCTGTGATCAATTCCCGCAAGGCGGGCTTGATCGTATCTAAGATCTCGAACATCTGTATTTCACTCCTATTGGTTGGTTTTCCTATATTTTAGCGTAGTTTTTCTAACTTGTCAATATTGCATTTCCAAAAAGATTGTGCTATACTCAAAGCAGGCAAAAAAATACAAATATACAGGAGTGAATAAACGCATGGAAAAGCTGAAGATCGGTATGATCGGTGCGGGCAATATCGCTTGCAACGCTCACCTTCCCGCATACGCAAAGTGCAACAACGCCACCGTGGTTGCCATTATGGACATCAACAGAGAACGGGCTGAGGCCGCCGCAAAGCAGTACGGCATTCCCAAGGTATACGATACGCTGGAGGAGCTGTTGGCTGACGAGGAGGTTCAGGCCGTGGACATCTGCACCTGGAACAACGGTCACGCCCCCTGTGCCATCGCCGCCGCAAAGGCAGGCAAGCACGTGATGTGCGAAAAGCCCTTGACCGTCTCCGACGAGTGCGCTTACGCCATTCAGGAGGCTATTAAGGAAGCCGGCGTGAAGTTCTTCTTAGCGGTTCCCGGCAGATTCGGCCACAAGAACGAATTCCTCCACGATCAGGTGGAGAAGGGTGCCTTCGGTGAGGTCTACTACGCCAAGACCAGCTATATCCGCCGCAGAGGCACACCCTCCGGTTGGTTCACCGACAAGAAGACCGCAGGCGGCGGCCCTGTGATCGATATCGGCGTACACGGCATTGACGCCGCTTGGTACATTATGGGTTGTCCCAAGCCTACCCGCGTTTCCGCTTTCATTTCCAACCATATCGGCGATTATCAGACCAAAGGCGTTGGCAGATGGCACGGTACTCCCTGCCCCGACAACCAATTCGACACCGAGGACATGGGCGCAGGCGTCATCCATTTTGAGAACGGCGCTATGCTGATGTTCGAGGCCTCCTGGGCCATCAACGGTCCCGCTCACACCGACACCCAGGTGTTCGGCTCTCTGGCAGGTGCGGACGTAAACACCGCCACCATTTACGGGGAGAGAGACGGCTATCTTTCCGACGACCGCGTAGGTCTTGACGACAACGACAAGCCTTTTGCGGAGATCACCCATTTTGCGGATTGCGTGCTGAACGACAAGCCCGTGCGCTACCCCATCGAGCAGGCTGTTACCATGCAGAGAATGTTGGACGCGATTTACGAATCCGCAGAGACTAAGAAGGAGATCATTCTTTGATGAAAACTTGTATCAGTACTTACAGCTTCTGGCAGGCATTCTGCGCAGGGCGGATCTCCTACCTTGAAATGCCCGGAAAGTGCAAGGCATTGGACTGCTCCGGCATTGAGTTCGTGGTGGACGACGTTGCTCCCGACAAGACCAGCGATTTAGAGGCGTTCTGGACTGCGGTCAAGGAGGAAGCGGAGAAGCAGGGGCTGGAGACGCCTATTTATACC
>JAFXBC010000037.1 GCA_017516825.1 Clostridia bacterium
AGGGCGGCGTTCTAACCAACTGAACTACCGAACCGTGTGCATCCGGGGGTGCTCCCCAGCGCGCCTTAAAATAATACCACATCTTTTCCCATTTTGCAAGTGTTTTTTGAGAAAAAAGTGACCAAATTTACATTTTTATTTTGTGCGTTTTTTACAATTGCCCCTGCTACATGGTGAGATCTGCAAATTCTGCCCCCAAAAAGGCGCACAATTCCATGGGATCAAGGCAAAATTGCTTCCCCCGCTGTCCCGCGCTGAGGTAGATACGGTCAAACAGGGTAGCCGTCTCGTCAAAGTAAGTGGGGAAGGGCTTCTTCATTCCCACGGGGGAACAGCCGCCCCGCAGGTAGCCCGTCAAAGGCAACAGATCCTTCATGGGGATCATCTCTACCCGCTTATCCTTGGCCGCCAGGGCGCATTTCTTCAGATCCAACTCCTCCGCCACGGGGATGACGAACACCAAGTAGCCGTTTTTGCTCCCCTTGGCCACCAGAGTCTTGAACACCTGCTCGGGCGGGAGGTTCAATTCCTTTGCGATGTGTACCCCGGAAAGGTCGTTTTCGTCCACGGGATAGGAAAGGGTGTCGAAGGCGATCCCCGCCGTCTCCAGAATCCGCATGGCGTTTGTTTTTTCTTCCTTCTGTTTTCCCACGTTCTCCTCCGAAATCCGAGAAAAGCCTTGCAAAGCCCAAATCGTTGTGCTATTATTATATCCGTAAAGACTGCATTTTGCAAGAGGTATTTTCCCATTTTTCCGGAGGTTTTTTATGAGCGTTTACAAGATCCGTCTCGGCACCCCCGAATCCTTCGTCCCCACCCGCTTTGCGCCCCCTTCCCGTTTGCCCGTGGAGGAGCGGGGGCCGGAGGCCTTGCCCTCTTGTCTTGCGGGGCTGACCTATTCCGTAAGCACGCGGGGGGTGAAGATCACGTTGCCTGTGGACAACGGCATTTCCCTGTACGGCTTTGGCCTGCAGCTGAAAAGCTTCCGCCAGAACGGCAAAAAGAAGACCATCCGTCCAAACGCCGACCCAAAAAGCGACAGCGGGGATTCCCACGCCCCCGTTCCCTTTTTGGTGACCACGGCGGGGTTCGGGCTTTTCGTGGACACGGCGCGGTATTGCGATTTCTATTGTAACCTGTCCCCAAAGCCTGCCGCCAAGCCCCAAAACGCCGCGGAGCGCATGGATATGAACGACATGATCGGCGGCAATTCGGGAGGAGAATTGCTGGTGGAGATCCCCGTGGCCCGGGGTGTGGATCTGTACTGCTTCACCGGGGACAAGGTTCTGGACGTGGTTTCTCAGTACAATCTGTTTTCCGGCGGGGGCTGTATGCCGCCTCTTTGGGGTCTTGGCAACTTCTATCGTTGCGACATGACCTTCCGTGACGAGCAGATTTTGGAATTGGCCAAGCGGTTCAGAGAGCTGGACATCCCCTGCGACGTCATCGGCTTGGAGCCGGGCTGGCAGACCCACGCTTATTCCTGCTCCTACCGTTGGGATCCGGGACGGTTCCCCAACCCCGCAGAGACGGTGGCGGAATTGAAAAAGGACGGCTTCCACGTGAATCTGTGGGAGCACGCCTTCACCCACCCCACGGCGGAAAAGTACGAAGAATTGCTTCCCTATGCGGGGGATTCCCTGGTGTGGAACGGGCTGGTTCCCGATTTTTCTCTGGAAGAGGCGGGAAAGCTGTTTGCGGAGATGCAAAAGCCCTTGATGGATATGGGCGTCGACGGCTTCAAGCTGGACGAATGCGACGGCAGTGACTTCACAGGGGGCTGGACCTTCCCCAACTGCGCCTCCTTCCCCTCGGGAATGGACGGAGAGCAGTATCACAGCCTGTTCGGGCTTTTGTACGCAAAGACCATGGAAAAGGCCTTGGGGAACACCCGTACCCTTTCCCAGGTGCGGAATATGGGCGCCTTGGCGGCCTCCTATCCCTTCGTGCTGTATTCCGACCTGTACGGCCACAGAGAGTTTTTGACGGGGCTGGTGAACGCAGGCTTTGCGGGACTTTTGTGGTCCCCCGAGGTACGCCATGCGGAGAACGCGGAGGATCTGTTGCGCCGTATCCAAAGCGTGATCTTCAGCCCCCAATCCTTGGTGAACGCCTTCTATCTGCCCAATCACCCCTGGGTACAGCATGATTGCGTGGAGGGGGCAAGGGAGCTGTTCCGCCTGCGGATGTCCCTGCTGCCCTATCTGTACACCGCCTTCTACGATTACCAAACCGCGGGTAAGCCCCCCGTGCGGGCCTTGGTGTGCGATTATCAGAGCGAGAAGGAAGCCCACGATTGCTCCACTCAATGGTTGTTTGGGGATCATCTCATCGTGGCGCCTCTCATCTACCCGGAAAAGGAACGGGACGTCTGGCTTCCCTCGGGGGAGTGGTACGACTTCTTCACCGGGGAGAAGCTGGAAGGGGGCACTCACCACGTGGTCACCGACGGCATTCCCGTGTACGTAAAGGGAGGAACCCTCCTGCCCTTTGCACAGCCCGTGGAGTATCTTGTACCCGACACCCGCTTTGATATCACCTTGCGTGCCTACGGCGATTGTAAAGCCGCTGTGTGCCGTTTGGTGGAGGACGATGGGGAGACGCGTTCCGCATCCTACCGCCTGCTGGAGGTCACCACAGAGCGTTACGAAACGGATAGCTTCCGCTACCGTGTTGTAGGCGTGGAGCAGTATTGAAAAGAAAAAAGGAGCATGGACAGCGTGTTCATGCTCCTTTATCGTTTTACAGGGTGTTCAAAACCGCTTCCAGATCCGCGATCTTCTCCGGATCATGTTTGCTGTGGGTGTATTTGGTAGGGAAATCCTGCTCAAAGGCCTTCAGAACGCCGATGGCCTGGGCGTACTGAAGCTTGGCTTTTGCGGGATCGTCCTTCTTGCGGTAGATCTCCGCCAGAATCTCCAGCATCCAAACCAGATGCTCCAGGCACAGAGAGGCTTCCTTCGCGGCGGCTTCGTACTGCTCCTCTCCCTCCAAAAGATATGCTTTTACATACAGATTGGAAAAATAGATTTCGGGAATGTGGTCGATCGCTTCCCTTGCGGCTTGGTATTCTCCCTTGGCCTTGTACGCCTCCGCCATGATGCGGTAAGCGTCAATCCGTACGTCGTCGTGCTTGGTGCTTTCCACCAAAGCTTTGCCGATGGTGATCACCTCGTCGTTTTTTCCCAGCTCGGAGATCACGCCGATGAGGCAATTCAGCAACACGTCGTTCCCGGGGTATTTTTTCAACCCGTCCCGGATGATCTGCTCTGCTTTCTCCTTGTCGGTGTCCCAGTATTTGCTGTGTTCGTCAACGATGGCCTCCACGTTCTTTTCGATCTCGTAAAGATTGAAGTCAAAAAGCTCGTCGGTAGACACGCCGAAAAAGGAAGCGATGGCGGGAACCATGGTGATGTCGGGAAGGGTGTTCCCGTTTTCCCATTTGGACACCGCCTGGAAGGATACTCCCAGATAGTTGGCAAAAACCTCCTGGGAGATGTTTTTCTGTTTTCGTAACTGCTTGATCTTTTCTCCTAATTGGATCATTGGTATTCCTCCAAAAACGTTTTGGATCAGCGCTTATCCTGCCTTTATTATAGCACCTTTTTCCAAAAGCGCAATAACCCGTTTGGAGAGAATTTTTCTAACGCAGGTTGAGGTGTGGGAGCGGTGGCTCGGCGGGTTTTCGGTACGTCTTACGGAGGCGTTGCCTCCTAAAGCCGCACTCTACGTTCACGCAACGGGTGTGGTAAACAAAAATCCGCGCGAAAAGGATTTTCGGTTGGTGACGGCCGCCGACAAATGCGCTCCGAAAAAGCTGCGGTAAAATCCACGAGCGGATCTCTCGATTGGCGGGGCGCCGGAGGACGTCGCCCCCTACGAACACGCCATAGGTATGGTGAACAAAGCGGCATATTTACGATCCGAAAAAAGCTCCCCTTGTCAAGGGGAGCCTGGCTGCGTTTAACGCGACGTTCTCTTTTGGCTTGCGGTTTTCCTACGTTTTTGCGGTAATGAAGGATCAAAACTCTTCCACAGTGAGCTTTTTGATCACGGTGCTTTTCGGATACTTGCCCAGGATCTCCATGGCGGTCTTCATGTGGGGCTGGGTCATGTGGATCTTCTGATGCTGGGCGCTTTCCCATTCTTCGTAAAGCACCATGGTCTTGCCGTCCTCCACGGAATAATAGTAGTCGTAGGTGAGACAGCCGTTCTCGCTTCTGATGGCGGCAAGGACGCCGCTTTCCGTCATTTCTTTCACGGCTTTTTCTCTGTCCCCTTGGTTTTCGAAGGTGTAGATCACGGAAATGATAAAGTCTGCCATATTTTTTCTCCTTTTGATGGTCATGCTTTCGTAGCCCGCAAAGCGGGCGGATGGGAAGGATTTTGTGAGCGAAGCCACAAAATCCCGGTTGAAAAAGGATCCCTTTTTCAACCCTTCCCTGCAAACAGGGTCTTTTTCAGTTCGTCCAGCTCGTCTTCGGAAAGCTCTGCCCGTTCGTCGTAGCGGGCGGAAACGTAGAGGTCAAAGAGCTGTTCCTCGGGCGGGGCGTTTTCCCGCCTATGCTGCAGCTCCAATGGGGTGTCGGCACTTTTTGCGGGCATCCCCTCCTTGAGGCGGCGGGTGATCAGGTGGTAATAGAGGTAGCCCAGCTTTTGGCGGGCGGTCTCCATTTGCTTCCATTTGGGAGCCTTTGGGGGCTTTTTCTTTTTCTCCGGGGCGGAAAAATCGAAGGAATAGGTGGTCTTGCCCCCCATCACGGTGCGGTTTCTGCGGAACAGCCGAAGCACCCCGTCAAACCGCTCCATCAGCTTCATGAGAAGCATGGAGGCACGGGCAAACAGCTTTTTCGCCCGCTCCGTCAAGGCTTCCTTCCATTTCTTTTTGAGACGGCGGTAAAGCTTCCAGATTACGAATCCGTCTGCCAGGCACACCAACGCAAACACTCCCTGCACAGGGTAGGAAAGGGTCTTGTAATGCCCCATCCAAAAGCCCAGCAGAAAGACGAAGAAGGTGAAGGCGGCAAACAGTGCGAAGGATTCCCGGTGCTTTTTGAAAAAGTTCTTCATGCTTATGACCATTCCTTTCGTAGCCCGCCGGGGCGGGCGGTCGCGAAAGATTTTGTGAGCGAAGCCACAAAATCATGTTTGAAAAAGGATCCCTTTTTCAAACTTGACCCTCCACTAAGATCACCTGCACGTTCCGTCCCGAACGCTTCAGGGCGTACAGCAGGTCGTTCATCTTCTCGTCGGTGCCGGTGGTGATGAGGTAGATATCCACGTCGGTGGGAGTGTCCTTCCCGTAGCGGGAAAGGATCACGGGCATGGAGTAATCCCGCTTGGCGTAAACGTCCAGTTCCGCCATGGTGCGTAACACCTTGAGGCTGTGCTCCTCCCCGCGGCCGCAGGGGATGTAGACGTAGGGATCCTCTCCCGGGGAGCAGTTGGCGCAGAAGCCCACCTTCCCCTCGTTGGCGGCGCCCCGACAGAACAGGTAGCAGGCGTAGGCAAGCCCCGTTTCCAGAAGGGCCTTGTCGTCCACGGATGCCCCGGGGTACTCGTTGAGATCCAGAAAGATCATGGAATCCACGGTGCGGGAGCTATCGTAATCGTTGCACATCAATTGGGCCATGCCCCCGTGAAAGGAACGGGCGGAGGCCTTGAAGTTGATGGAGCGCATGGGGTCGCCCGGGCGGTATTCACGGATCCCCACGGGGAAGAAGGGATCCTCGATGTATTTGCGTGAGGCGAGCATATTTCCCGCGCGGTAGATGGGCAGATCCCCTCCCGAGGCAAGACCTTTGGCGGCGGGATAGGCGTAAAACACAGGGGACTGCCGGAATTCAAACTCACAGCCGAAATAATGGATGGAGGCACTTCCCAGCACGAAACGTCCTCGCTTGTCCGCCCGTAGCAAATGCTTTTTGGTCACCACCCCAAAGGGCGGGATGTTGAACAGGCTGGTCATTTCGGTGTATTCCGTCAAGGGCTTGTCGTCCACGGTGATCCCCGCAGGGAGGTAGAAGGTGAGCTTCACCCGAAACAAAGGCAGCCACCCGGGGTTACGGATGGTCTCCACCATTTCCATGGTCTCCCCCGCAAACAGCCCTTCCTCCGAGAAGGTGCGGTTGTAGGACACGTTCTCCAAGGCGGCCAGCTTGATCTTGCGGTAGCCGTGGTATAGTAAGAGCAAGCCGACGATGCCAAGCCCCAAAAGCAGCCAAAAGGCAGGGGTCTGCAGCAATGCGTAAAACGTTTCCATGGCTTATTTACGCAAGGAGAAGTTGATATGCTCGCTGGGAACGGGAAGGGCCTCCAGAATGCGCTTCACCAGGCTCTTTCCCTGATCCCCGCGGTGGGTAAAGCTGTCGCGGAAGATGATGCGGTGGGCCAGCACGGGTACGGCGGCTGATTTCAGATCGTCGGGGAGAAGATGGTCTCTCCCTTCCAGGGCGGCAAAGCCCATGGCCACCTTCACCAAGGCGATCATGGCGCGGGGAGACGCCCCCAACAGCACGGTCTTGTCTACACGGGTGGCCTCGCAGATGGCGGCGGCGTAGCTCAACAGATCCGGGTGGACGTACACCGTGGCAAGCTCGGCCTTGGCGCGGGCGATGTCCTCGGCGGAAATATTCCCCGCGGTGGCAACAGGCGGGGCGGCCAACTTGCGGGAGAGGATCTCCACGCTTTCCTCGTGGGTGGGGTAGCCCATGGAGGTCTTCACCAAAAATCTGTCCAGCTGTGCCTCGGGAAGCTCAAAGGTACCCTTGGTCTCCACGGGGTTCTGGGTGGCGATGACCATGAAAGGCTCTGCCAAGGGGTAGGTTTCCCCCTCCACGGTGACCTGATGCTCCTCCATGCACTCCAAAAGCCCCGATTGGGTCTTGGGCATGGCGCGGTTGATCTCGTCCGCCAGCAAAACGTTGGTGAACACGGGACCTTTGATAAAACGGAATTCCGAGTTCTTCATGTCGAAGAAGTTTACCCCTACCAGGTCGGAGGGGAGCATATCGGGAACGCACTGCACCCGCTTGAAATCCAAAGAGAGGGCGGAGGCGAAGGTTTTCGCCATCATGGTCTTGCCCGTGCCGGGGACGTCGTCCAACAGCATATGCCCGCCGCAAAGCAGGGTGATCACGGCAAGGTCGGTAACCTGCTCTTTGCCTACGATGACCTTGGCCACACGGGCGCTGACGGTGCTGTGGATCTTGCGGATAGCGGTGTATTCCATAAAAAGCACTTCCTTTTGGTTCATTTGTTCCAGTATACCATAGCGGGAGAAGAATTGCAAGAAAAATCTTTCGGTGTGGTTCAACCCCCTCAGACGGCTGACGCCGCCGGCTCCCCCCTTCCGGGGGCAGCCAATGTTGCCTTGGTTAAAATGATGAACAACACAGAAACACTTACATTGCCCATAAAAAAGGCTCCCCTTAGTAAGGGGAGCTGTCGCGCCGTTTGCGGCGTGACTGAGGGGATTGACCCTTTCAAAGTCCGTATTCACAAAAGCAACTGCCCGATAATGGCGTTGGAGACGCGGAAGCCCTTTTCCGTCAGCGCCACGTTTTCTCCGCGACGGACCATCAGCCCCAAGGCGATCATCCGTTCCACGGGAGGGGCAGGCACCAGGTGTGCGGAAATCCCGAAGGAGGTGCGAAGACCCAACAGCACGTCTTCCTCCCACATTTCCGTTTCGTCGATCCGCTCCGCCTTCTTGTAGTCGTTGCAACCCAGGGGATCGGCCAGGTAGCCCTCCAGATCGGGAAGGTTGGCAAACCGCTTGCCGTTCCAATGGGAGTGGGCGGCAGGGCCGAAGCCTAAGTACTCCCCCCTCTGCCAATAGTGGAGGTTGTGGCGGGAATACCGCCCCTCTTTGGCAAAGGAAGAGATCTCATAATGCTCAAAGCCCGCCTCCCTTGCCTTTTGACAGAGAAGGTCGTACTGCCCTTCTTCCTCCTCCTCGGTGGGGAAGGTGAGGGTTGTTCTGCTTTCAAAGAAGGGGGTGCCCTCCTCCAATTGCAGGGAATACACGGAAAGGTGGTCGGGTTTCAAAGCAAAAGCGGCGTCTAAGGATGCCGCGAAGCTCTCCTTGCTCTGCCCGGGAAGGGCGAAGATCAGATCCAGGCTGACGTTGTCAAACCCCGCTTCCCGTGCGTTTTCCACGCAGGTCTTCACCATGTCGGCGGTGTGGATCCTGCCCAGGAAGGCAAGCTCCTTGTCGCACCCGGATTGCATCCCCACGGAAAGGCGGTTGAAGCCCCCTTGGCGTACCCTTTGCAGGAAGGGGAGATCCACCGTGCCGGGATTCACCTCCAAGGTGATCTCCGCGTCCTCACGGATGAGAAACCGGGTGCGGAGAAAGTCCAGCATGGCCACCAGCCGTTCGGATCCGAACAGGGAGGGAGTGCCGCCTCCGAAATACACGGAGGACACCTGCCGATGCTCGGGGAAGGAATCGGCCTGCTTCTGCAAGGCCTCCAGGTAAGCGTCCTTGGTATCCTCTCCCACCGCGGGGAGGGAATAGAAGGCGCAGTAGTTGCATTTTCTCACGCAGAAGGGGACGTGGATATACAAGGCGACGGTATTCATGATTCGTCGTCCATCTTCAGCACCGCCATGAAGGCCTCGGAGGGCACCTGGACGGAGCCGAAGGAGCGCATACGCTTCTTGCCTTCCTTCTGCTTTTCCAAAAGCTTCTTCTTACGGGTGATGTCGCCGCCGTAGCACTTGGCAAGCACGTCCTTACGCATGGCGCGGACGGTCTCGCGGGCGATGACCTTGCCGCCGATGGCCGCCTGGACGGGCAACTCAAAGAGCTGGCGGGGGATGTTGTCCCGGAGCTTTTCTACGATCTTTCTGCCTCTGGAGTAGGCGCGGTCCGCGTGGACGATGAAGGACAAGGCGTCGATCAGCTCTCCGTTCAAGAGGATGTCCAGCTTTACCAGGTCGGACTTGCGGTAGCCGATGGGCTCGTAGTCCAGGGAGGCGTAGCCCTTGGTCTTGGATTTCAAGGTGTCGAAGAAGTCGTAGACGATCTCGTTGAGGGGCATCTCGTAGATCAGCTCCGCACGGGTGGTGTCCAGATACTTCATGTCGATGTAGGTGCCGCGGCGATCCAGACAGAACTGCATCACGCTTCCCACGTACTCCGTGGGGGTGATGATGGAGGCCTTCACGATGGGCTCACGAGCCTCGGAGATTCGCTGGGGATCGGGATAGTTGGAGGGGTTGTCCACGTGGATGGTCTCCCCGTCGGTAAGCACCAGCTCGTAGATAACGCTGGGGGCGGTGGTGATGAGATCCAGGTTGAATTCTCTTTCCAACCGCTCGTCGATGATCTCCATGTGCAAAAGGCCCAAGAAGCCTGCGCGGAAGCCGAAGCCCAACGCGATGGAGGTCTCCGGCTCGAATACCAGGGAGGCGTCGTTAAGCTGGAGCTTTTCCAAAGCGTCCTTCAGATCGCCGTACTTACTGCCGTCGGCGGGATAAATGCCGGAGAACACCATGGGCTGCGCCTTTTTGAAGCCGGGCAGGGCTTCCGGCGTGGGGTTTTCCGCCAGGGTAACGGTATCGCCCACGGTGGTATCCCCGATGTTCTTGATGCTGGCGGTGAAGTAGCCTACCTCCCCTGCACGGAGGCAATCCTTCTTATCCAACGTGAAGGCGCCCAGAGTGCCTACCTCCACCACGTCGAACTTGGCGCCGGTGTGCATCATCTGCACCGCGTCCCCCACGGACAGGGTACCGTCCATGACGCGGATGTACACCACAACGCCCTTATAGGAATCGTAATAGCTGTCGAAGATCAGGGCCTTCAGAGGCTTGTTGGGGTCGCCCTTGGGGGCGGGAACGTCGGTAACGATCTTTTCCAGTACGTCCTTGATGTTTAACCCCATTTTTGCGGAAATGCAGGGAGCATCCTCCGCGGGGATGCCGATGATATCCTCCACGGCGCGCTTGGCCATGGCAGGGTCGGCAGAGGGCAGGTCGATCTTGTTGATGACCGGCAGGATCTCCAGATCGTTATCCACCGCCATGTAGGCGTTGGCCAGGGTCTGGGCCTGGACGCCCTGGGTGGCGTCCACGATGAGGACAGCCCCCTCGCAGGCGGTGAGGGAGCGGGACACCTCGTAGCCGAAGTCCACGTGGCCGGGGGTGTCGATCAGGTTCAGACGGTAGGTCTCCCCGTCGTCGGCCTTGTAGTCAAAGCGGACGGCACGGGCCTTGATGGTAATGCCGCGCTCACGCTCCAATTCCATGTTGTCCAGAAGCTGTTCTTCAATATCCCGCTTTTCCACGGCGCCGGTGTACTCCAGCAGACGGTCTGCCAGGGTGCTTTTTCCGTGGTCGATGTGGGCGATGATGGAGAAATTGCGGATCTTTTTGATGTCGTACATAGTGATCAAATCCTTGAAAATTCAGAAAATAAGCGGGGCGGTTCGAATGTTCGAATCCGTCCCGCTTGCAAATACGTGGGAGTGAATAGGTTTTACTTCGCCTTCTTGCCCAGCTTGATGCCGGAAAGCGCGTTCCAGATCATACCGGACAGGAACACGGAGGAGAAGAGACCTGCAAAGATACCGACGATCAGAGTGCCTGCAAAATCGCGGAGACTATCCAGGTTGGAGGTGGGGAAGATGAGTACCGCAACTGCACAAGCCACGAACACCGCGCCGATGGTCAGCAGGGTGGTGATGGTGGTGTTGATGGATCTGCCCATGGTCTCGTGGATACTGGTGTTCACGATCTCGCCGAAGGGATCCTTGTCGTTCTTCTTTTTGTTCTCGCGGATACGGTCAAACACCACGATGGTGGCGTTGATAGAGTAACCCAGGATGGTCAGGAATGCCGCGATAACGGAGGAAGACAGAGGGATCTGGAACAGGGAGTAGACCACCAGCATCACGAACAGGTCGTGGAGCAAACAAGCAACGGAAGCCACGCCGGATGCGAACTGGAAGCGGAATGCGATGTAGATCAGCATTGCCACAGCCGCGATGATAACGGTGATGAAGGCGGTGTACAGGGTTCTGGTACCGATGGTAGCGGAGATGTTGTTCAACTGCACCTCGGTGCTGGCGTTCGGATACTTCTCGCAGATGACCTCCAGCAGATGGTTCTGCTGTTCGGTGGTCATTGCGTTCTTACTCTCGATCTTCACGGAGTTTTCGCTGTAAGTGACGGAGGAGACGTAGTCCTTACCCAGCTCCTTGTCGCCCTCGATGAGCGCCTTCACGTCGGAAGCGGTCTGGTTGGAGGTAGCCTCACCCAGGTCGATGGTCAGCTCATAACCGCCGGTGAAGTCGATATCCAGGTTGAACCCGCGGATCACGAAGGACAGGATGCCCACCAGGAGCACCACGCCTACGATGATCAGGGTGATCTTTTTGTTGTTGATAAAATGGAAATTCTTAAGCATCTTTCTTACCTCCGCCAATGGGCATATAAGCCTTTACGTTGATGAGGCCCATACCGACACCGAGGTTCAGAAGCGCACGGGATACGAGCAGTGCGGTAAACAGGGAGATGGCAACACCGATGCCCAGGGTGGTAGCAAAGCCCTTGATGGTACCGGAGCCGAAGATATACAGCACCGCGCAGGCGATCAAAGTGGTGATGTTGGAGTCCAGAATTGCCCACAGAGCACGCTTGTAGCCGCTCTTGATGGAGAGCTTCACGCTCTTGCCTGCTCTCAACTCTTCCTTCATACGCTCGAAGATGACCACGTTTGCGTCAACTGCCATACCGATGGAAAGGATGATACCTGCGATACCGGTGAGGGTCAGGTTGAACTGACCGATGGCCAGCACCAGGAAGAAGATGGCGGTGTAGGCAACCAGAGAGATGGAAGCCCATACGCCGGGAATGCGGTAGTACAGGGACATGAAGACCATAACCAGCAACAGACCTACGGCACCCGCCAGCAGAGAGATCTTCAGAGCGTCCTCGCCCAGGGAAGCCTTAACGGATTCCATGCTCACCTGCTCCAGGTCGTACTGCAAAGCACCTGCGTCGATGTTGTTTGCCAGAGCCTCGGCTTCTTCAAAGGCGGTGAAGCCGCCGCTGATGACAGCCTTGCCGCCGGTGATACCGGTGGATGCGTACTGGGAAGAAACGGTGGGCGCGGAGATCACCTGGCCGTCAACGTAGATGTCCAGGGTCTTGCCGCCGGCCGCACAGATCTTGGTAGCCTCTGCAAACTTCTTTGCACCGCTAACGGTGAATTCCAGGTTGACCACGATGTCCACTTTGCCGGTGGTGGTGTCTTCCTGGTAGCTTGCATAAGCGTTGGCTACGTCGTCACCGGTGAGGGCGGCAGTCTTCTCGCCGTTCACCTTGAACTCCAGCTTTGCAGTCTGCATGAAGTTCATGGCTTCCTTGGAGGGATCCTCCACGCTGGGGAGCTCCACGACGATCATATCGTCGCCGTAGAGATAGACCAACGCTTCGGTAAAGCCTGCGTTATCCAAACGGTTTCTCATGACCTCCAGCACGCTGTTCATGCCGGAGGAGGTGATATCGCCGCCTTCGTTCTTAGCCTGATAGGTAATGGAAGCACCGCCGGCCAGGTCAAGACCCAGGCGGATGGTTCCTTCGTCAAAAATGCCGTGCAGCTGTGCATCGTCGTTTATATAGACACCGCAGATGGAAAAGGCCAACAGCGTCGCAATAACGAGAAGCAACAGGATGAAACGGGCAACACTTGTCGCTTTCGTAAAGTTCATCGTATTACTTACCTCCGAGAGATTACTTTAACATTCCTATTATACACGCAAAAACCCTTTCCGTCAAGTGGTTTTTGGTTATTTCAAAATATCTATGGCACTTTTTTCCACGGAAATGGTGGAAATCTTGCTTTTTCCACCGTCTTCTCCGTCCAAAGACCAGCCCACAGGCTCCGCGGAAAGGATCCGACAGCACTTCACCTGGCGGATGCTGATGGTGGGATCGTCGATACTGCCTGCCAGCAGCTTGGTGGCGATCCTGCCCGCTTCGATGAGATCCTTGGGGAAGCGGATGAGCAGCAGCTCGAATTTGCCGTCGTTGAAGTTCACCGTTTCGTTGCCCAGCTTCACCGTGCCTGCCATGACGGTGGTGTTACCCACTCCGCAGAAGATGTACTTTCCCTGAATGGTCTCACCGTCGGCGGAGATGGTGACGTTCAGCGGGCGGATGGAGGCCAGGGAGGGGATGGCGTTGATCAGATACGCCGTATGTCCCAGCAGGTTCTTCATGGATTGGCTGGTGTTGTATGAGGTGTCCGCAAAAGCGCCGCAACAGGCCACGTAGGCAAACCGCCGTCCGTTGAAATTCCCCAGGTCGTGGGGGACGGGGGTACCCTTTAAGATGGTATCGATGGCGGCGGGAATGTCCGATGAGATCCCCAAAGAGGTTGCGAAATCGTTGGTGGAGCCCAAAGGGATGTAGCCCAAGGGCGTTTTTTTGCCGCTGCGGGCCATGCCCTCCACGGTGATGTTCAAAGTGCCGTCCCCTCCGCAGGCCACCACCATGTCGAAGGCCTTCTCCACAGAGAGGAGGGAAGCGATCCGATCTGCCGTGGCGGAGCCCTTCTGGGTGGGAAGCACCGTGACGGTACAGCCCCCTTCGGAGAGGCGGGTGACGATATCCATCAGATGCCGCTTGGCTACGCCCTTCCCGGCGATGGGATTGATTACGAGTAAGGTTTTTCCGGTCACGAAACGACCCCCTTTCATACCCCTCATTCTACCAAATCGCGGCGGAATTGTCAATGGGGGATTTTCCTGTAAATTGTGAACGGACGGCAACTTTTTCTCTTGCAATGGGAAGAAAAATGTGGTAAGATGAAAGACGAACATAACCATCTTGAAAGGAATTCTTTGCTATATGATGTACAGTACGCCTTTTGCACCTCCCAAGCCTTCCATGGAATCTTTAGAGGATCGGGTCTTTATTCCCGCAGAGGAGCTTTCCGAAGCCGCCGAGGACGGCCGTTTCTACGTGGAAGCGGGGGACAGCGCCGTGGTGGCTCTGGGCGGGATCACCCCTCCTAAGGAGAACGGCGGGGAATACTACCGCTTTGACGTCACCAAGAAAGATCAGCTTTCCGGGCCCAACATGGGGCTTTCCATGTGTACTGCGGGCGCTTCTGCCCGTTTCATCACCGATGCGGAGACGGTGACCATCGACGCCAAGCTTCGCGGGGTGATCTACGGTATGAGCCATTTCTGCAACCGCGGTGTCTACGGCTTTGATATGCTGGTGGGCAGCGGCACGGATCGCAAGTACTCCGGCAATATTATGCAGATGTTCGTGGGTGTCAACGACGCTTTGAAGGACACCATGTATCTCCCCAAGGGCATTAAGGAAGTGCAGGTGAACTTCCCCCTGTACGGCGGTGTGGAATCCGTGAAGTTCGGCTTCCCCGCAGGGAGCAAGGTGGCGTACCCCACAGGGCGCGCCTACAAGCCCATCGCCTTCTACGGCTCCTCCATCACCCAGGGCGGGTGCGTGGGCAGACCCGGCAACTCCTACTGCAATATCGTTTGCCGGGCTTTGGATGCGGATTGCCGCAACTTAGGCTTCTCCGGCTCCGCCATGGGTGAACAGGTGGTGGCGGAATACATCGGCTCCCTGGAGCTTTCCGCTTTCGTGATGGATTACGACTACAACTCTCCCTCCGAGGAGCATCTCCGCTCCACCCACCGTCCCTTCTTCGAGACGGTGCGTAAGATGCAGCCCGAGCTTCCCATTGTCCTCATGACCCACGTGTGGTCCTTTGAGGACAGAGAAACGGACTTCAATCGTGTGAAGATCGTCAAAGAGACCTACGACGCCGCCATCGCCGCGGGGGACAAGAACGTGTACTTCATCGACGGCAGTAACTTCTTCCGTGGGCAGATGCGTGACCTCTGCACCGTGGACGCCCTCCATCCCAACGATCTTGGGCAGTTCATCATGGCAAAAGAGGTCTACAAGACCCTTGCCATGGCGCTGAAGAGATAAGATACAGAGAACGAAAAAGAACCTTTCTTTCGAAAAGAAAGGTTCTTTTGAACTCCAAAGAAACGTATTGCCGAAAACTGTCGTTTTCGAGAGATGATTTATTCCGTTACCTCCGGAAGGGTGACGGTGGTTTTGCCCAAGCCCTCAAAGGTGAGGGTGACGGTGCCGGCAAAGGTGAGGCCGTCGGCTTCGTTTTCCGTGCGGGCGGAGAAGACGTAGCTGCCGTCCTCCTTCAGCTCCAGATAGCCCTCCGCGTAGACAGCGCCGTCCACCTCCACGGTGGCATCCTTCTTCATGGTGTAACGGCGGGTGGCCTCGTCGTAGGGATCATAGAGCTTGCTGTCGAAAATGGAACGGAAGGCCTCCACGTCCAGATCCTCTCCGATGTCTCCGAAGATTGCCTCGGAGGCGTCTTGCTTTTCCCATTCGCCGGAAAGGTTGCTGTACGCAAACAGCTCGTCGCCGTCCTGCTCAAAATAGAAGGTCACGGTCTCGGTTTCGCCCATAAGCGAGACGTATGTGGTCGCGCAATACAGGTCTCCCTGCTTTTCCAGGGTGGTTTTGGTGTCCATGGACATGCCGTCGTACTCGTCACCCTCCGGAAATTCCATGTCAAGGTCCATGACGATCTTCCAGCTATCCGCTTTTTCCAGCTTTTCGAAGATCTCCTCGGGGGTGGCGGTTTTTCCGCAGGACACCAGGCACAGAGCGGTGATGGCAAGGGATAACGTCAGCGCGAGAAATTTGCAAAGCTTTTTCATGTGAAATCCTCCTTTTTGTTTTTCTATCTTGCTTTTATTCGTCTTTGGGCTTGCCGAACAACACCTGCATGTAATTGCGTCTGCCGTACAGGATACGCACGATCACCACGCTGTTTTCTTCCGTTTTATAAAACGCTGTATAGTTTCCGCAGACCAGGAAGCGATAGGGCGCCTCTACGTCCATAACGGTGGAGAGGGGCGTTCCGATTTCCGGAAAGTTCTCCAGCCTGCGGATATGGTCTGTGATCTTCTTGACGACTCGCAATGCGGCGGCTTCGTTGCATAGGTCTTCAGTCATATATTCTTTGATCTCCCGCAGGTCTTCTATAGCTCCGGGGGTGAACAGTATCTCAGCCATTGGTAACCCCTAACAGGGCTTCTACCTCTGCCAAGGGGGTGTATCCTTTTTCCTTGGCGGAAAGCTCGCCCTTTACCAGCTCGTTCAACAGCTTGAGTGCCGCTTGGGTCTTTTCAAATTCTTCCATATCTACGATGGCATATTTTCCTCTGCCGTTTTTGGTAAGGAAAACGGGCTCACCCACGGCGATGTCCCGCAGGACTTCATTGTAGTTGCGCAGGTCGGAAACGGGCTTGATGTTTGGCATGGTGATTCTCCTATTTTTTCTTTGCTGTTTTTATTATACACGAATTGTTCGTAAAATTCAACAGCAAATTGAAAATTTTACAAAAAAACACCCCGAGGTTACCCTCGGGGTGAATTTCTGCATGAATGCAAAACTTACTTAATGGTGATGGTAGCGCCAACTTCTTCAAGCTGCTTCTTGAGAGCTTCTGCCTCTTCCTTGGAGACACCGGTCTTGACCATCTTGGGGCAGCTGGTAACCAGCTCCTTAGCTTCGCCAAGGGACAGGCCTGCAACGTCCTTAACTTCCTTGATGACCTTCAGCTTCTTAGCTTCGTCGTAAGAGGTGAGCTCTACGTCGAACTCGGTCTTCTCCTCAACTACGGGAGCTGCTGCTGCGCCGGGAGCGGCTGCAACTGCTACGGGAGCTGCGGAAACGCCGTACTTCTCTTCCAGAGCCTTAACCAGGTCGGAGAGTTCAAGAATAGTAAGAGTATCGATGATATCGAGAATCTGCTGGATCTTTTCCATTTTATTATTCCTCCAATGTAATGAAATTTTTTTAGAAATTGATTATTCCGCCGCGGGAGCTTCCTCGGCGGGAGCTTCGTCTGCTGCGGGGGCTTCTTCGCCCTCGTTTGCCTTGTCGATGATGGCCTGAATTGCATAAGCGAAGCCGTACAGAGAAGACTGCAGGGAGCCCATGAGTCGTCCGATAAGGACTTCCTTGGAAGGAATCTCTGCCAGAGCCTGTACCTCTGCGGCGGACAGGATCTTACCATCAACAAAACCTGCCTTGATCACGAAGTTGTCGTGACCCTTGGCGTAGTCGTTCAGGATCTTTGCGGGAGCGATCTGATCGTCGGAAAGTGCCAGAGCGGTGTTGCCCTCCAGAACGTTCTTCAGCTCGCCGTAACCCAACTCGTCGCAAGCACGTGCACACAGAGAATTCTTAACGACTGCATACTGAACGCCTGCTTTTCTCAGGTCAGCGCGGAGCTTGGTATCGTTCTCAACGGTGATGCCCTTGTAGTCTACAAGAACGCCGCTGCTTGCATTTCTCATCTGTTCTGCCAATGCGGTAACGATCTGTTGCTTCTGCTCGATGATTTTTGCGTTTGCCAAAACTTTCACCTCCATTAAGTTATAAGAAGAATGCTCCTCCGCAGAGCGAAGGAGCATGAAGACGTACAAAAATTGTGTCTTGCTTCTCCTCGGCGGGCGGATAAACACCAACGTGTCTATGCATTTACACCATAAAGGCGCCTGCTGTCTGCGGATTTGCTTGAAAACCTCAAGTAATATAGCACAATCCATGCCCTTTGTCAAGAGGTTTTCCGCTTTTTTTCAAAAAATGTTTAGCCGGAGATCTTTGCGGTGTTGATCTTCACGCCGGGGCCCATGGTGGAGCTGACTGCACAGGACTTGATATACTGACCCTTTGCAGCAGCGGGACGAGCCTTGACGATTGCGCCCATAAGAGCGTCGAAGTTCTCAGCCAGCTTCTCCTTGCCGAAGCTTACCTTACCGATGGGGCAGTGGATGATGTTGGTCTTGTCCAGACGGTACTCGATCTTACCTGCCTTAGCCTCGGTAACTGCTCTTGCGATATCCATGGTCACGGTACCTGCCTTGGGGGAGGGCATCAAACCCTTGGGACCCAAAACCTTACCCAAGCGACCGATGACACCCATCATGTCGGGGGTAGCGATCACCACGTCGAAGTCGAACCAGTTCTCACCGGTGATCTTCTGAACCATGTCCTCGGCACCAACGTAATCTGCGCCTGCAGCCTGTGCGGCAGCAGCCTTGTCGCCCTTAGCGAAAACCAGGGTACGAACGGTCTTACCGGTACCGTTGGGAAGAACGACTGCGCCTCTGACCTGCTGGTCAGCGTGACGGGAGTCTACACCCAGACGGACGTGGAGCTCAACGGTTTCGTCGAACTTTGCCTTTGCGATCTCGCAAACGAGACCCAGAGCTTCGTTGCTTTCGTACAGCTTGCTCTTATCGATGGCTGCAACGGAAGCGGTATAATTCTTGCCTCTCTTCATCTTTAGAGCCCTCCTTAGTCTTCAACCACAACGCCCATGCTGCGTGCGGTACCTGCGATCATGCTCATTGCACTCTCGATGGTAGCTGCGTTCAGGTCGGGCATTTTGGTCTCTGCGATCTTGCGAACCTGCTCGGTGGTGATCTTACCAACCTTCTGGGACTGGGGAACACCGGAGCCGCTCTCGATGCCTGCAGCCTTCTTGATCAGAACTGCTGCGGGAGGAGTCTTGGTGATGAACGTAAAGGTACGGTCAGCGTAAACGGTGATGACAACGGGGATGATCAGGCCGATGTCATTCTTGGTGCGCTCGTTGAATTCCTTGGTGAACATAGGAATAGCCACACCGTACTGACCAAGTGCCGGACCGATAGGGGGCTGGGGAGTAGCCTTGCCGGCGGGGATCTGAAGCTTAATATAGCCTACGATTTTCTTTGCCATGAGAAATACACCTCCAAATGTGGTAAAAATAGTTTTTCGGGATCAACGTCCCTCCCACCAGATCGCGGTCTTCTTCACCGTGATCCATTCTGTCGCTGTGCGTGGCAACCGCACAGAAACGGGTTTTCTTGGTTTACTGCTCGTCCTCCAGAGAACGAACCTCCATGGAGCCAAGCTCCACCTTGGTCTCTCTGCCGAACATAGACGCAGTGACTTTGACGGATTTCATATCCGCCGAGATCTCATCCACGATACCGATGAAGCCGGAAAGGGGACCCGCGCAAATACGCACGCTGTCGCCCACGGCGTAACGTACCTCGATGACTCTGGGCTCAACACCCAACTGCTCCACTTCCGCATCGGAAAGGGGAACGGGGCGGGATCCGGGGCCTACGAAGCCGGTAACACCGGTGGTGTTGCGGATGATGTGCCACATCTCGTCGTTCATAACCATCTTGACGAAGACGTAGCTGGGGAATAATTTTCTTTCGATTTCCTTTTCGCCCTTGTCGGTCATCTCCACCACGATCTCCGTGGGGATCTTCACCGCTTGGATCAAGTCGCCGATGCCTCGGTTCTCAATGATCTTTTCCAGGCTTTGCAGAACCTTGTTCTCATACCCCGTGTAGGTATGTACCACATACCAAAGGGGCTTACTCTCCTGCGGTAAACTCATTTCGACCTCACCAAGCCTTTCAGCCGATGGAGGAAACGAGATTCAACAGTGCGGAGAAGGCAAAGTCCAGAAGACCGATGAGGACGCAAGCCGCAACCAGAACCAGGAGTACGATACCCGTGCTCTTGATCAGGTCGTTCTTGGGCATCCACACAACCTTTTTCAGCTCGCTCTTGTAGTTCTTGAAGAAGTTCGCGATCTTCAGACCGATCTTGGTATTCGTGCGGGACAGAATGAACAGCACGGCTGCCAGGATCACCAGAACTGCACCGGTAATGATCAGCTGCCAGGTCAGAGCGGTCAGACCGCCGGAAGTGGTGGCAGAACCGTGATTGTGACCTGCGTGAGGATCGGAAGTAGTACCGGAAGTGGTTCCGGAGGTAGTTCCGGAAGTAGTACCGGAAGTGGTTCCGGAAGTCTCGCCGGAATGGTCGTGATCGTGCTCGTCTTCGGCAGAAGTCTCAGCAGAAGTTTCGGTGGAAGCCTCGGTAGAAGTCTCGGTGGAAGCCTCGGTGGAAGCCTCGTCTGCGAACACTGCAAAAACGGACGTGGAACAAACCAGGACGAACGCCAACAGGATGGGAAGAAGTTTCAAAAGTCTGTTAGACATGAGCTGCCCCCTTACTTGCTCTCTTTGTGAAGAGTGTGCTTGCGGCAGAATCTGCAGTACTTTTTCATTTCGAGTCTGTCAGGGTCGTTCTTCTTGTTCTTGACCGTGTCGTAGTTTCTTTGTTTGCATTCAGTGCAAACCAGAGTGATCTTAACTCTCATGTTATCGGCACCTCCAAATAAAATGTTACCTCCCTCTGCTTGCTTGGGGACTCTTTGGTGAGGGTGGAAAGCGGAAATCGAAAAGGCTTCTCACGCCACAACAAAAAGACCTCTCGCGCAGAGGTAGGGACAGTATAGCACCTTTCTGCGGAAAAGTCAATAGGTTTTGGCAAGAAAATTGTAAAAACGTTTCTCATCGCGAAGCGATTATGATAAAAGGCGTCGCTTGCGGGGATTCATTCCCCGCAAATAGACTCCTATAAAAGTTTTTCGCCCCGCTACCTGCGCGGGCGAAAAATTCATGATTTATCATGAACCCCGTAAGGGGCTCCCGTCCCGCGGAAGGGACGGGGGAAATCACGGAAAGCGCTTGCGCTTTTCGTGAGGCCGAAGGCCTCACTCCTCCATCATGGCGATGCGCTTGTCGTGTCTGCCGCCCTCGTAGGGAGTGTTCAGGAAGATGTTTGCCAGCTCCACTGCCTTTGCGCTGTCGATGACTCTGCCGCCCAGGCACAGCACGTTGGCGTTGTTGTGGCGGCGGGTCATTTCTGCGGAGAAGGCGTCGGAAAGCACCGCGGCGCGGATGCCCTTCTGCTTGTTGGCGGTCATGGACATACCGATGCCGGTGCCGCAGCAGAGAATGCCCAGCAGGCACTCACCGCTCTGCACGGCGGCGCAAACCTTCTTGGCGTAAACGGGATAATCAACGGAATCGGTGGTGGTGGTACCGAAGTCGATACACTCCACCCCCTTGTTCTTCAGATCTTCGATGATGGCGTTCTTGATCTCCAAGCCGCCGTGGTCACAGCCCAATGCGATTTTCATACAGTTTTTAACCTTTCTAAACGTTCTCTTTCTGCCTGGGGTACGCGGAGGTAAACAGGACGCAGCTCCTTGCCGGAAACCGCCTTCCCTTCCTTATACATACGGTAGCCGCAGAGGGCTACGGACAGGGCGTTTTGCTCACGGATCACGGGGTTGGCAACGGCGTAGCCTCCGTGGCAGTGGGAGGCGAACACCAAGGCGCCGTCTCCGCAAAGGGTGACGTCCTTTCCTGCCAAACGTTCTGCGATCTCTTCCGCGCTCCCGCAGGAATCGGGGGTGAGGCGGAGGCCGTTTTCAAAGATGGCATAGTAGAATTGGTTCCGGCGTGCGTCCATCAAGGCACACACCGTACCGGGAACCCCCTCTAAGTTCTGCGCCAGGGAATCCAGGGTGGAGACCGGGGCGCAGGGAAGGCTCTTGGGGAAGGCCAGCCCTTTCACGGTGGCAACGCCGATGCGTACGCCGGTGAAGGAGCCGGGGCCTGCGTTCACCGCGAGAAGCTCCAGGTCGGAGACCTTTGCCCCGTAGACCTGCAAAGCGTGGTCAATCATGGGCATCAGGTTCTCGCTGTGGGTCATTTTGTTTTTCACGGTGAACAGGCTGTGGGAGATCAGCTCTCCCTCCTTCACCTCCGCAATGGCTACGGAGGCGGTCACCGCGGTGGAATCTACGCCTAAGATCAGCATAACGTAAACTTCCTTTCCGTTTCCCCCGCCTTTTCGATGCGTAAGCGGTGGGCGCCTTGGGGAATTGCTCCGTCGATCAGCTCACTCCACTCCGTCACCACAATGCCCTCGCCCCCCAAGCGGTCGAAGTAGCCTGTGGAATACAGGTCGTCCTCGTCCGCGATGCGGTAAAGGTCGTAATGGTACACCGTGATCTCGTTGCCCTCGTACTCGTTGACGATGGCGAAGGTGGGGGAATGCACCAAAGGCAGGCACTCCGGGCAGAGGGCTTTCACCAGCCCCCGCACGAAAGCGGTTTTGCCCGCACCCATTTCGCCGTACAGGGCAAGAACGTCCCCCTTCTTCAGAAGGGAAGCGATCTCCGCCGCAACGGCGTCGGTGTCGGATAGATTTTTGGAATAAAATTCTTTCATTTAGAAGAGTCCTACGATCTTGCCCTCCACCAGGTCGATCTTCTCGGCGGCGGGGTGCAGGGGGAGACCGGGCATGGTCATCACTTCACCGGTAAGCACCACCACGAAGCCCGCTCCTGCGGAAACACGGACCTCACGGACGGTGAGGCGGTAGCCGGAGGGTGCGCCCAGCTTCTTGGGATCGTCGGAAAGGGAGTACTGGGTCTTTGCCACGCAGATGGGAAGGTTGCCGTAGCCCAGCGCCTCGATGTCGGCAATGGCCTTCTTGGCGGCGGGGAGGATGTCGACCCCCGCGGCGTGGTAGATCTTGGTAGCCACGGCTTCGATCTTCTCGGTGATGGAAGCCTCGGTGGGATAGGTGAACTTAAAGTCGGCGGGCTGTTCGCAGAGACGGACGACCTCCTCTGCCAGAGCAAGGCTGCCTGCGCCGCCTTCCGCAAAGGCCTTGGAAACGATGGCCTTCACGCCCTTTTCGGCACAGTAGGAGCGGATCAACTCCAATTCTGCCTCGGTGTCTGCGTAGAAGTGGTTGATCACCACCACCAACGGGATGCCGAAGCCCTTCAGGTTGTCGATGTGAGCCCCCAGGTTGGCGATGCCTGCCTTCAGAGCCTCAAGATTTTCCTTGCCGGTCTCTGCCTTGGGCACGCCGCCGTTGTACTTCAGCGCACGGGCGGTGGCAACCAGCACGATGGCGTTGGGATGGAAGCCTGCGGCACGGCACTTGATGTCCAAGAACTTTTCCGCACCCAGATCGGCACCGAAGCCTGCCTCGGTGACGGTGTAGTCTGCGATCTTCAAGGCGGTGCGGGTGGCGATGATGGAGTTACAGCCGTGGGCGATGTTGGCGAAGGGGCCGCCGTGAACCAGAGTGGGGGTGTTTTCCAGGGTCTGTACCAGGTTGGGCTTGATGGCGTCCTTCAAAAGAACGGTCATAGCGCCTGCGGCGTTCAACTGGCGGCAGTATACGGGGTTGCCGTCGTAGTCGTAGGCCACCAGCATATTGCCCAGTCTCTCCTTCAGATCCTCGGGAGAGGAAGCCAGACACAGAATGGCCATGATCTCGGTGGCAACGGTGATCATAAACTTGTCCTGACGGGTAACGCCGTTTTTCTTTTCGCCCAAGCCAACGGTGATCTCGCGGAGGACGCGGTCGTTGATGTCCACGCATCTTGCGTGGATGATCCGCTTGGGGTCGATGCGGAGGGCGTTGCCCTGCTGGAGGTGGTTATCCAGCATAGCGGCCAGCAGGTTGTTTGCCGCGGTGATGGCGTGGAAGTCGCCGGTGAAGTGGAGGTTGATGTCCTCCATGGGGACTACCTGGGCGTATCCGCCGCCTGCGGCACCGCCCTTAATGCCGAACACCGGGCCCAGAGAGGGCTCGCGGAGGGCGATCATTACGTTCTTACCCATGCGGTGGAGAGCGTCGCCCAGACCGATGGTCATGGTGGTCTTACCCTCGCCCGCAGGGGTGGGGGAGATGGCGGTGACAAGGATCAGCTTGCCGTTTTCCTTGTGAGCAAAGCGGGCTTCCGCCTCGGGAAGCAGCTTGGCCTTGTATTTACCGTAGGGGTCGATATCGTCCTGGCAAAGTCCCAGGCTTTCCGCTACTGCGGTGATGGGAAGCATTTTCGCTTCCTGGGCAATTTCTACGTCCGGTTTCATTGGATACGCTCCTTCGTTCATAAAAAATAAAAGGACAATCCCTTGTGTTCAAAAGGATTGCCCAGACGGTCGGCTTGCAATAACGCGGTTTCGGCACACTGTGTTGATTCACATATCCGTCAGCACCGATCCTACGTGTATCATATCACATTCGTTATGATTTTGTCAAGGGGAATGGGAAAGTTTTTGAGGGGGAACGCTTAAGAACCTTTCTTTTTGAAGAAAGGTTCTTAAGAATCTCCAAAGAAACTCAGTGCCGAAAACTGTCGTTTTCGGAAAGGGTGAGTTGCGCTTCTTTTCATTTTATACTCTACGGGTCGCCGTGGACGTCGACCCCTACGAACCCGCACCGGGGAATGGCGAACAAAAAGCGTACGCGACAAGGATTTGCGCGTTGTGTCGGTGAAGCGCTTTTCCTGCCCATGTCCGTAGGGTGCGGCTTTGGGTTGTCGCCGCAACGTATCGAACGTTCCGTCTCCACGGCGACCCTTTGGAGCAATTGCCGTTTTCGATAGAAACCGGACACAGATGCCATTTTTTCTTCCTTCAAAGGAAAAGTTTTTGGGGAGAGAGTTTGAGAGAGGGACTTTTTTCAAAAAGTCCCTCTCTCATGAAAACGCGTATTAACTTATCCCAAATAACCCTGCTTATACAGCAGCTCTGCGCCCAGAACGGCGCCGCCTGCGGCACCGCGAAGGGTGTTGTGGGAGAGGCAGACGAACTTGTAGTCGAAGATGGTATCCTCGCGGAGTCTGCCGATGGAGATGCCCATGCCGCCGTAGAGATCTCTGTCCAGGCGGGTCTGGGGGCGGTTGTCCTCCTCAAAGTAGGTTAAGAACTTCTCGGGTGCGTGGGGAAGGGAGAGGCGCTGTGCTTCCCCTTCGTAGGCTGCCCAATCTGCCTTGATCTGCTCGATGGAGGGCTTGTTCTCAAAGCTGACGGAAACGGCCGCCAGATGTCCGTCGGATGCGGGCACGCGGATGCACTGCGCGGAGATCACGGGAGTGGTGGCGTTTACGATGACGCCGTTCTCCACGGTGCCCCAAACCTTCAAGGGTTCCTTCTCGCTCTTTTCCTCCTCGCCGCCGATGTAGGGGATCACGTTGTCCACCATTTCGGGCCAGGTATCGAAATTCTTCCCTGCGCCGGAGATGGCCTGGAAGGTGGTGACGTTCACGGCCTTGATGCCGTACTTGCGGAGAGGCTCCAGAGCGGGAACGTAGCTCTGAATAGAGCAGTTGGGTTTCACGGAAATGAAGCCCTTCTTGGTGCCCAAGCGCTCTCTCTGGGCCTTGACCACCTGGGTGTGGGCGTAGTTGATCTCGGGGATGAGCATGGGAACGTCGGGGGTGCCGCGGTGGGCGGAGTTGTTGGAGACCACGGGGATCTCCGCCTTGGCGTAGGCTTCCTCCAGAGCGGCGACGTATTTCTTATCCATGTTGATGGCACAGAAAACGAAATCCACGTGGGGCTTTACGCTTTCGATGTCCTCGGCGTTCAGAACCACCATGTCGGCAATCCCTGCGGGGATGGGAGTGGACATCATCCATCTGCCCTTCACCGCCTCACCGTAGGTCTTGCCTGCGGAGGAGGGGCTTGCCACCAATGCGGTGATCTCAAAATAGGGGTGGTCGGCGATCAACGTAATGAAACGCTGACCAACCATGCCGGTAGCGCCGACGATACCGGCTCTCAGTTTGTTTGCCATGGTAAATGCTTCCTTTCGGGGGTCAGATCAGATCTTTATAAATGCCGGGAACGGAGTTTTCAATGACTTCCGCGCCGCAGACTTTTTTGTAATACTCAACGGGGCCTGCACTGCCGATGATGGCGTAGCCGTAGCCCTCTTCGCGAAGTGCGTCCAGACAAGCCATCAGAAGGGCACCGCCGATGCCGCCCTTGCGGGCTTCTTCCGCTACGCCGGTGGGACCGAAGAAATCGGGCGCGGTGCAGTCGTAGCCCGCAAAGCCCAGGATCTCCTTCTTCTCGGTGTCGTAGGCGATGAAGCAGGAAACGGGGGACTTGGTGAAGGCGGCGGCGATCTCGTTGGACCAGCCGATGCCGAATCTCTCCTCGATCCAGTTCAGAACCTTGTCGCGGTTGGGGGTCATGGGACGGATGATGCGTACGTTTCTGGCCGCCACTCTGTCGTAAAAGGGCTTGGTGTCGGGCAGGTTGTAAAGCTTGACGAGCATATCGGGCATGGGGGAAATCCTCCTTATGAATCTTATGCAAAACACCGCCGAATCGCTTCTGCAAAACGGCGGTGTCTCTGTTCCTTAGAAACGGAATTACTTTTCGGTGACTTTGTCGTAGGTGACCTTCATGTTGCCGTACTCCTCGAAGATGGAGAAGTCGGTGATCTTGCCACAGCCCTTCAGGGTGAGGTTCAGCTTGGACTTGGCGTCGAAGACCAGATCAGCTTCCTTGTCGTCGGTCTTGGGAGTACCGAAGGCATCCTTAATGGAGGCGTTGCTCAGCAGGACGCAGTCGGTGAAGTTAGCGGTGGAAAGCTTCTTCAGCGTTACCAGATCCTTGATGTCGGTGAGCTTGTCGCACTTGGTCATGGTCAGGGTGGCGATGGACTCGTTGCCCTTCAGACCGCTCAGGCTCTCCAGCTTGGACTCGGACAGGTTCACGGTGGTGAGGCTCTTCAGCTCCTTCAGATCGGGGATCTCGGTGATGCCGGTCTTGTTGGCGGTGAGGGTCTTCAGCCCGGTGAGGGTCTCGATGCCGTTCAGGTTGGCCAGGGTCTTGTTGTCGGTGAGGGTCAGGGTCTCCAGCTTGGTGCAGCCGTTGAACTTCATAGCGCCGTCCTTCTCTGCGGCAAGCTTGTTATCGGAAAGATCCAGAGAGCTGAGCTTTGCGGCGGAGAGAACGATGTTGGTGATGTAGTTATCGGAAAGGTTGATGGTAACGGTGTTGGTGTTGACCTTCTTTTCCTCTTCCTTCTCAACCTTCTTGTCGGCTTCGATGTCGTCGTCGCTCATGCCGGGATAGGTGGGATTGAAGGAGGCCAGGCCGGAAGCGTTCACGATGGAGTTATCGGACAGATCCAGAGTGCCCAGACGATCCAGCGCCTTCAGGTCGGGGATGGAGGTGAGGTTGTTGTCGGCCAGCATCAGCGTGGTGAGCTTGGCCATGCCGCTGACGGCGGAAGCATCGGAGATCTTGTTATCGGATGCATCCAGGTAGGTCACCTCGGTGGCAGAGGACAGGGGAGAGAGGTCTGCCAGGCTGTTGCCGGAGAGGTAAACGCTTTCCAGCTTGGAGAAGCCCTTCACCGCGCTGATGTCGGTGAGTTCGCAATCCAGAGCGTGGAGAAGCTTCATCTCGGTCATGCCTTCAACGCCCTTCAAGGTCTTCACGGGGTTGGTGGCGATGGAGAGGTACTTGACGTTCTTCAGAGAAGACAGAGCGGAAAGATCGGAAACGTTGTTGTTGGAGATGTCCAGATACTTCAGGTTGGGAAGCATGGACAGCACGGACAGATCTTCGCTGGTGAGGCCGGTGGTGTTGTACTTAACCTCGGTCTCTGCGGATTCTTCTCTTTCTTCCTCTTCCTCGGGAGTTTCTTCCTTTTCTTCCTCAGAAGTATCGGAGGAGGTGGTGGAAGAAGTATCGGAGGAGGAAGTGCTGCCGGAGGTCTCGCCCTCGTGATCGTGATCGTGATCGTGGTCGTGATCGTGATCCTCATCCTCGGGAACGGCGACGTTCAGGCTGTTCATGCTGAGGTAGGTCAGACCGGGAACCTTGTCCAGATCGGAGATATCGGTGAGGGCGGTGTTGGTGACATCCAGCTTGTTCAGCTTGGGGAAGCTGTCAATGCCCTCCAGGGTGGTGATGCCGGTGTAGCAGATAGAAAGCTGCTCCAGCTTGGTCAGACCGGAGATCTGGCTCAGGCTGGTGAGGCCGGAAAGCTTGGTAGCCTCCACGATGGTCTCCAGAGCGTAGGGGGTGTTGCCCAGACCGTACATGCTGTAAAGCTGGGTCTGGTAACAGCCCTCGGACATGGTGGACAGCTCGGAGATGTCGAATGCACGGAGCATACGCAGGTTGCGGAACAGGTTCAGGTCCGCAGGATCGGAAAGGGGATAGATCACCTGGGTGATGTTCTGGGAATAATCGGTGTCCCCTGCGCCCTCACCCTCGTAATCGGGGTCGGTCTGCTCCATAAGAGCGTCGGTGTAGGTCTTGTCGCAAAGCATGACCACGGGGTATGCGTAGGACTGGTAGCCGGACGAGGTGTCCACGCCTACGCTGCAGAAGTAGATCAGACCCTCGAAACGGTCCAGATCCTCCTGGGTGAGGTCGTACTGGGAAGAGAGACCCAGTGCGCCGGCGATGGCGGACGCGAAGCCCTTATCGCTGAAGTCCTGGTAGAAGGATGCTCTGTGAGAGATGCTGATCACGATGGTGCTTGCCAGCATGATGAACACCACTGCGCAACAGATCATCGCAGTCCAGAACTGCTTTTTCTGTCTGGTCTTGTAGATAGATGCCATGTTGTTTCCTCCGAAACTTGAGAATTCTTTATTTCAATGGGTTATTGTACCACAAAAAGTTGACAATTGCAAGGGGTATTTCACTTTTGTCGGAAAATTATCCTTTGTATTTTGCCAAAGCCTTGAACATTTTCAAAGCGGATGCGTGATCTGCCTCGGTTCTGCCGTAGGTTTCCTCCCCTTCGGCGGGGGCTTTCCGCATACACAGGTAGGAGACGGCCTCCAGCTCGTGATACCCTTCGGTATTATAAAGAGGAAGGGAATTCAGCTTCAAGGCCACGCCGTCCACGGCGCCCTCCAGGCTTGCAAGCTCCTCGGGCAGGGGGGCCAGCAGACCTTGCTCCAGGGCGTAATCGTAGGCCTTTTTGTCCAGCAGGAACAGGCACTCGCTTCCCGTGACCAAACGGGTACGGACGGCTTTTTGGATCATCTCCGACGTGAGGTCGTTTCCGCTGCGGGTGATATCTCCCAAAACGCCTCTTTTGACGCCGTCTCCGTTTGCGTCGTCGGTGAGCTTATTCAGCAGAGCCTCCACGGGCAGACGGACGCTTTTGTAAATAGGCTCCTCCCCTGCGTAGAACAGGGTGAAGTCGGCGGGGGTCTCAGTGTCGATCACGCGGTCTTCGCTTTTGTAAGCCGCCATAGCCACGAAAAGGGCCTTGTGGTATTCCCACACCTCCGCGGTGCGGCCGTAGGAGATGGCGTCCTGCTGGGGACTCCGCCGCAGACAAACCACCGCCTCGGGGGGCATTTTGGAAAATCCGGGAAGCTCGTAGCAATCCAGATCCCCGATGGCAATGCCGTAGCCGTCTGCGCTGAGCGCGGGATCGATGCCCAACTGCTCCAGGGGAGCCAGAATGTCCTCCGCCAAGGCCTGGCGGTAGAAATAGGGCTCCAGGAAGTACAGCAGGGTGTCTCCCGCCCGCAATTCCGTCTGGAAGCGGGTGTAGGTGGTATTCTGATCGTCGTAGGTGTATTCCACCCCCTCGGAATCCTGCAGGTGGGACACGGTGAGATCCAAAAAGTCAAAACGGAAGTGGCCGTCCCCATTGTAATCTCCCGCAACCTCTCCGGAGAGGGAGGCGATGCTGTTGCCCAGATTGTCCTTTTCCGTGGTGTTCATGTAAAAGGGGCCTACGTACATCATGGAAAGATCCGGGTTGGCGGTGGAGGCCATCTGGGAGATGCTGATGACGATTCCCACCACGATGACGCCCACGATGAGAATGGGCCATTTGTAGTATTCGCCGATATATTCCATCCAGCCCTTGAAGCCCGGGCCTCGTTTTTGGTATTTTTCCTGCTCGTCCCGGGTATCCTCGGGAGAAGTACCCTCCGCCTCCGCCTGGGCGCGGAGCCTTTGGACCTCTTTCATTTGCTTATAATCCCGCATAAAAAATGCCTCCAAGTTGAAGTTCATCCATTATACCACAAAAATTCCTGCTTGGCAATAGGGGAAATTGTTAAATAATTTCCTCCAAACTGTAACCGCAAAAGGAAAGAGCTCCGCGGGTGCGGAGCTCTGCTTGGAAAAGCCTGATCACTTTGCTTCTACGTAGCCATCCATGTCGTCGATGAAATCCTCAATGGCGATCTTTGCACCGTCGGAGAGAGAGTCGAAGCGGGAGGCGTAGTTGGTGTCGATGGTGTAGTAGCAGTTCATGATGTCGCCCCAGTTGTAGATGGGACCCAGATCGAAGGAACGGCTTGCGAAGATGATGTCCAGCATTTCGGCAGACTCGTTGTCACGGGTATCTCTGCCCTTCAGCTGCATTTCATAGAACTCGGGGGTAACCATTTCTTGGGACTTCATGGCCAAAGCCTCGATCACCAGACCCAGATCCTCCACCTCGGGAACGCCGTAGGGGAGCATCAGGTAGGAGGAGTTTGCGGGAGAAACGGTGTGGTAATACTGATCCTGATCGGAGAAGGTCATGGGCATGGGGAGGATACCGAACTCGTCATCCATGCTGCGGAAGCTTGCTACGTTGATCAGACCGCAGATGTAGAACAGCTCTCTGCCCTCCACGAAGGCCTTATGTACGGTGGCTTCCCAAACGTTGGAATAGCCCTTGCCGTCGTACTTGCCGCCGTCGGCAACCATGACCTCGTCGCTGAGGTAGAAGTTGACGATCTTGTCCAGCGCCGCGTAGGTACGCTCGGTGGCGTTGTCCACGGTGAGGTAGGGCATGTCGGAATCGTCCTTGGAGATGGCGTGGACGCCGCCGCCCACCACCTGTGCGAATACGTTGAACTTCTCGGTGCCGCAGGCCCAGATATCGAATTCGTCAATGCCGGCCTTGCCGTCGAATTCCTGGGTCACGCCCTTGCAGGTCTGCATGAAGTAGTCCAAGGTCCATTCCTTGTCCTTGGCTTTTTGATAGAAGTCGTCGGCAATGCCCAGGTCTTCCTTCAGATTCTTGTTGAACAGAACGCACCAGGTGCCCAGGTTGTCATAGGTATTGATGTCGCCGCAGATCCAGAACAGTCTGCCGCCCACGGAAACGTCCGCCGCACAGTTCTGATCCCACCAGGAATTGGAAAGATTGATGGTGTCCACCGTCTTCAGGTCGGTCAGCGCATTGCTGAGGGTGAAGTTCTGTGCGTAGTGAGCGCTGGCGAAGATGATGTCGTAATCGTAGTTGCCCACGGTGACCATGTTCTTCACGTCGTCCAGGAAAGAGGTCTTGTTGGTGACCAGACCCTCGATGGTGACGTTGTACTCGTCCTCCACGGCGTCAACCACGGCTTTTTTCGCTACGTCAACGCGGCTGGGGTCGCCCTCGGCGTTGGAGATGACCTCGCCGGTGTAGCCCAGAATGGAAGCGGAGCCCGCACTCCAGTCCCAGCAGAGGATGTTGATGACTCTTTCGCCCAGATCTCTGATCTCGGGGGCGATGTCGTTGTTTTCCTCGGAAACGTCTCCGGGCAGGGAGGTGTCACCGTTGCCCACGGATTCGCCCGCGGAGGGGGTGGAGGGAGTGTCGGCGGTATTGTTGCAGGCAACCAACATAGGCATTGCCATGGCAAGCACCATCAACAAAATCAAAATCTTTTTCATGCTTTTCTCCTTTTTGGAATTGTTTTTCATGGTATTGTAGCATATTCTTTTCCGTTTGTCAACTTTTTCCGCAAAATAAGAGGAGCCCCGCTTTTGGCGGAGCTCCGTGTAACGTTTATTGGGGGATCGGATCCACGTAGGAATCGAAATTCTCCACGCAGCTTTCCATGGCCAGCTTGATGCCGTCGGCAAGGGATTCGAAGCGGGAGGCGTAGTTGGTATCCAGGGTGTAGAAGCAGTCCATGATACCGCCCCAGTTGAAGATGGGCGCCAGGTCGAAGGAACGGGTGGAGAAGATGAGATCCAGCATTTCCGCGGACTCGTCGTCACGGGTGTCTCTGCCCTTCAACTGCATTTCGTAGAACTCGGGGGTGACCATTTCTTGGGACTTCATGGCAAGAGCCTCCACCACCAGACCCAGATCCTCTACGTTGGGAACACCGTAGGGGATCATCAAATAGGAGGAGTTGCCTGCGGAAACGGTGTGATAGTAGCTTTCCTGGTCCGCAAAGGTCTTGGGCATGGGCAGGATGCCGAACTCGTCCTCCATGTTACGGAAGCCCGCAACGTTGATGAGGCCGCAGATGTAGAACAATTCTCTGCCCTCGATGAAGGCCTTATGTACGGTAGCTTCCCATACGTTGGAGTAGCCCTTGCCGTCGTACTTACCGCCGTTGGCAACCATGACCTCCTCGCTGAGGTAGAAGTTGATGATCTTATCCAACGCCGCGTAGGTACGCTCGGTGGCGTTTTCGATGGTGAGGTAGGGGATATCGTTTTCGTCCTTGGAGATGGCGTGGAGTCCGCCGCCCACCACCTGGGCAAATACGTTGAACTTTTCGGTGCCGCAGGCCCACTGGTCAAACTCGTCCTGGCCGTCGCCGTTCAGGTCGGTGGTGACTCCCTGACAGATCTCCATGAAGTAGTCCAGCGTCCACTGGCCGTCCTTTGCCTTCTGATAGAAATCGTCGGCAATGCCCAGATCGGTCTTCAGATTCTTGTTGAACAGCACGCACCAGGTGCCCAGGTTGTCGTAGGTATTGATATCGCCGCAGACCCAGAACAGACGGCCGCCGATGGAAACGTCGGAAACGCAGTTCTGATCCCACCAGGAGTTTTGCAGGTTGATGGTCTTGATGGTCTTCAGATCCATGGTTGCACCGTTGACGGCATAATCCTGGGCGCCGCCCGCGCCGGTGAACACCAGATCGTAATCGTAGGTGCCGCCGGTGACCATGTTCTTCACGTCGGAGGAGAAGGAGCTTTTGTTGGTGACCTCACCGCCGATGGTGACGTTGTACGCGGTCTCCACGGCGTCGATCACAGCCTTCTTTGCCACGTCCACGCGGGAGGGCTCGCCCTCGGCGTTGGAGATGATCTCACCGGTAAAGCCGATGATGGAGGCGCTTCCTGCGCTCCAGTCCCAGCAGAGCACGTTGATCTCTCTGCCCTCCAGATCCTTGACCTCGGGAGGAATATCCACGTGGATCTCTTCTTCCGGGAGGGAGACCTCACTGCTTTCCGCAGAGGAGGTTCCCAGGGAAACCGTATTTGCGGGGTCGCCGCAGGCCACCAACAGGGGGAGTGCCAGGGCGAATACCATAAGGATCACAAAAAACTGTTTGAACTGTTTCATAGACGTATCCTTTCCAAACTATTCCTATATATGAAGCATTGTACCACACCACCTTCCTTTTGTCAAGGTCGGCTCGGTCAAAAGAAAAAGGAGCCGAGGTTGGCTCAGCTCCTTTTTGGGAAAACTTTAGTTGAGAATGGGGTCGTAACCCTCCAGATCCTCGATGGTGTCCTCGATGGCAAGTTCTGCGTTGTCGATGACGGCGTCGAAGCGGGAAGCGATGTTATCGGGGTTGATGTCGTAGTAACAGCCCACGATGCTGCCCCAGTTGTAGCAAACGCCCAGGTCGAAGCAACGGGAAGCGTAAATGATGTCCAGCATAGCCTCGGACTCGTTGTCGCGGGCGTCTCTGCCCTTCAGCTGGATCTCATAGAACTCGGGGGTAACGATCTCTTGGGACTTCATGGCGATGGCCTCGATAACGGTACCCAGCTCCACGATGCCTTCAACGCCGTAGGGAAGTACCATGAAGGAGCAGTTGTCGGGAGATACGGTGTGATAGTATCTGTCCTGGTCCTCGTAAAGCTTGGGCATGGGCAGGATACCCAGAGGATCCTCCATGTCGCGGAAGCCTGCAATGCTGATCAGACCGCAGACGTAGAACAGCTCTCTGCCTTCCTCGAAGGCCTTGATGATGGTGGATTCCCAGGGGTTGGGGTACTGGTTGTACTTACCGCCGTTGGCAACCATTACGGAATCGCTGTTGTAGAAGTCAAGAACCTTCTGCAATGCGTTGTAGGTGCGCTCGGTATCGTTGGAAACGGTGAGGTAGGGAAGGTCGGTGTTTTCGTCCTTCTCTGCGATACGGAGACCGCCGCCTACCAGATGTGCGTAGATATTGAAGGTCTCGGTACCTACGGCCCAGATATCAAATTCGTCCAGACCGTCACCGTTGGTATCGGTGGAAATATTCTGGCAGATCTCCATGAAATAATCCATGGTCCATTCGCCGTCAGTAGCCTTCTGATAGAAGTCGTCGGTGATACCCAGGTCGTCCTTCATCTTCTTGTTGAACAGAACGCACCAGGTACCCAGGTTGTCGTAGGTGTTGATGTCGCCGCAGACGGCAAACAGACGGCCGCCGATGGAAAGATCCTTCACGGCGTTCTGGTCCCACCAGGAGTTCTCGAAATGAAGGGTGGGGACGGTCTTCATGTCGGTGAGCAGGTCGTTGGCCAGCATGTTCAGCGCCTGGTTCTCGCTGGCGAAAATGATGTCGTAAGTATAGGTACCGGAGGAGACCATCTGCTGGACCTCGTCCAGAATGTTGCCGGTGGTCATACGGTAGCCCTCGCCGATGGTGCAGTTGTAGGCGGCTTCGACGTAATCCACAACTTCCTTCTTGGCTACGTCCACGCGGGAGTAGTTGGGCTCGGTTTCATCGCTGTAAACGATCTCGCCGGTGTAGCCGTTGATGGAAGAGGAGCCTACGCCCCAGCCCCACTGGAGGATGTTGATCTCTCTGCCGTCCAGGTCGATGATCTCGGGGTAAACGTTGGTATCCTCGGAAACGTCCTCGGAGACTTCGCCGCCAACGGAGGTGTTACCCTGGGAGGGAGTGGAGGTGGCGGGGGTATCCTCACCGCAAGCTACCAACAAGGGAAGTGCCATTACGCAAACGAGCAAGAGCACAAAAAGTCTTTTTGCCATGTTTGTATTTCTCCTGTGATTCGATAATATTTTGCAAGGGTTTCTTACATTGTTCACATTATAATACATTTTGCATGACTTGTCAAGGGTGAAACCGATTGACAAAACGGAAAAAACGGTGTATAATAAGCAGACGAGTTCTAATATCAGTTTGGAAAGGATGGACGCTGTGGCTGTCTCTCTCAGAAACTTTTTTCTGACCTTCGTGCTGGCGCTTGCGCTGTTCGGATGGTTGGGCTTTGAATATTACGATGAATTGGAATCCCTGCTTCCCACGGCAGATCGGGAGGTGTCCGAGGAATCCTCCCGGGATGAATCCTCCTCCGAGGAGCAGTCCGGCCCCGGCAGTATCATGCTTCCCGGCGGGGAAGGGGACGGCCTGGGTATTCTCAACGGCCTGGCGGTGACCAAGAACGAAAAGGGCGAGGTCACCAAGGCGGTGTTCGTGCGGCTGAATTCCGACCGCAAGGCGGTGCTGACCTGTGATCTGCCTTTGAGCGCGGTGCTGTACAACGACGTGGGCGCTTTGGTTCCCTTGCGGGATTATTTGCGGATCTACGACGGGGAGACCGCCTCCATGGCCATTGCCACTTTGGTGGGCTACCACGCGGATTTTTATCTGGAGATGTCCCCCGACGCTTTGGACGCGCTGGTGGAGCATCTGTCCCAGCCCCACTTTTTGATCCCCCAGGAGATCAACTACGTCAACCCCATCTACGCGGGGGTCACGGAGTTCCCCGGGGGCAAGGTGCCTGCGGACTACTGGAAGCACGTGGATGCCGGCAACATCACTATGACCGGTGAGGTTCTGGCCATTCTGCGGGAGCATTACGGATCGTGTGACGGCTCCGACGGCCACGGCAGCTACGCCGCTTTGGCAAATTCCATGCTGAATTCCTTTATGGACCAGCTGATGACCGAGCAGAGAACGGTGATGCTGGCGGATCCCGAGCGTTTCGCCGCGGCCTTGTCCGGGATGAACACCAATATGGACGCCGCTTTCTTGGCGGAATGGGGAAAGCTTCTCATGAAATACGAGTCTTACAAGAAGGTGGAGATCACCTACACCACCAGAGACGCCACGCTGAAGGCCCTTAAGGATGCGGATCAATAATCAAAAACCGTCGAAAAAAAGTGGGAATCCCTCTTGCAAAATGAAAATCTTTGTGATATAGTATAGGTACACTAATTATTGGAGGTATTCGAAATGGCTTTCTCTATTGATAAGGATGTATGCCTGGGCTGTGGCGCATGTGAGGGCGAGTGCCCCGTAGGTGCTATCCACGCTGATGCTGACGGCAAGTACGAGATCGATGCAGACGCTTGTCTGGATTGCGGCGCTTGTGAAGGCGTTTGCCCCGTTGGCGCTGCTAAGGCGTAAGTCTCTTACAACCAAACGGCGAAATGCGCTCCCAGAGTTCTCCTCCGGGAGCGTCTTTTGTTTGCGGGGAAAGGAAAACGGACCATGGAATACGGATTGGTGGAGACCGTCGTCAACGGCGGGCTTACGATAAAGGAATATCGCCGGGGGATCCGCTTCGGCACGGATGCCTTGCTTCTTGCCCATTTTGCCTCGGGGCGGCTGGGGAACGGACTTTGCGCCGACTTCGGCACGGGGAGCGGGGTGTTGCCCCTTCTCCTTTCCGCCGCGGGATGCAGATGCAACTTTCTGGCGGTGGAATTACAGGAAAAATACGCCGCTTTGGCAAGAGAGAACGCCCTTGCCAACGGCTTTGGGGAAAAGATCTCCGTTTTGTGGGGAGACCTGCGGGAATACCGTACCCTTTTCCCTGCGGGGAGCTTGCAGGGAGTGGTGAGCAATCCGCCCTACCTGCCTGCGGGAAGCGGCAAGCAGAATCTGGCGGAGGAAAAGCGGATGGCCTGGCACGACGACACCCTGTCTGCAGAGGCTTTGGCGGAGGCCGCCGCCTGGGGACTTTCCACGGGAGGAAAATTCTTTTGCGTGTACCTGCCCTCCCGTATGGCGGGGCTGATGAACGCTTTGAAGAAAAACCGTCTTGAGCCCAAGCGGTTGCAGTTGGTGGTGCCTGCCCACGGGGAGTCACCCTCCCTGCTTTTGTTGGAGGCGCGGAAGGACGGCGCGGAGGGTCTGGAGATCCTGCCGGAATTGCCCCTGTACACCGATGCCACCCGCAAGGCAGAATCCCCACAGCTTTTGCGGATCAAGAATTTCTATCAATTATTTGAGGAGTAGAGTATGAACGTATACGATTGGGTCAAGGACCTTGCATCCGCTTCTCCCGCACCCGGCGGGGGAGGTGCCTCCGCTTTGACGGGAGCCTTGGCGGCGGCTTTGGGCTCCATGGTGGCAAATCTCACCACGGGGAAGAAGAAATACGCCGCTTATCAGCAGGATATCGAGAGGATCCTGGAGAAGACCGCCGCTTTGACGGACAGACTTTACGGGCTGATCCAAAAGGACGAGGAGGCGTTTCTCCCCCTGTCCCGCGCCTACGGCATCCCCAAGGAGGATCCCGCCCGCGGGGAGGTTCTGGAAGCCGCTTTGCGTATTGCCGCAGAGCCGCCCATGGAGCTGCTGGTCGCTCTTGCCCAGTTACCGCCCATTTTGGAGGAGCTTTTGGAAAAGGGAAGCCGTCTTGCCGTCAGCGACGTGGGATGCGCCGCTACCTTCTGCGCTTCCGCGGCCCGGGGGGCTTTGCTGAATCTGTTTGTGAATACCCGCCTCATGGCGGATAAGACCTACGCTTCGGAGCAAAACGGAAGGGCCGCTTTGCTGGAGCAGGAGATCCGTACCCGTTGCGAGAACGTTTACAGGGCGGTGAAGGAGGGATTGGAATGACACTTTGGAAAGGCGCTCCCGTGGCGAAAGCCATGGTGGAGGAAATGATCCCCGGGGTGGAGGAGCTGAAGGCCAAGGGGGTCACTCCCCGCCTGGCGGTGATCCGCGTTGGGGAAAGAGAGGACGACCTCTCCTATGAAAGAGGGCTGACCAAGCGCTTTGCTTCCGCAGGGGCGGAGGTGGAGACGGCGGCCTTGCCCGCAGACGTGACCCAGGAGGAATTGGAACGCTGTATTCTGGAATTGAACGGACGAAAAGACGTTCACGGCATTCTCATGTTTTCCCCCTTGCCTAAATCCTTGAACGAAGCCCGCGCCAGAGCGTTGCTTTCCCCCGCCAAGGACGTGGATTGTCTCACCGACGCCAACGCTTATTGCGTGTATGCGGGGAAGGCCGCCGATGGCGTTCCCGGCGTTCCGGGGTATCCGCCCTGCACCCCGCAGGCGGTTTTGGAGCTGTTGGATTTTTACGGCTACGACCTTACGGGGAAGAACGTCACCGTGGTGGGGAGAAGCGCCGTGGTGGGCAAGCCCTTGGCCATGTTGCTTTTACACCGCAACGCCACCGTCACCATCTGCCATACCAAGACCCGTGACCTTGCCGCCGCTTGCAAGCAGGCGGATCTGGTGGTGGTCTGTGCGGGGAAGGCGGGGTTGATCGGCAAAGAGCAGATCACCCCCGGGCAATCCGTGGTGGACGTGGGCATCCACGTGGTAGACGGCAACCTCTGCGGCGACGTGGATCCCGCCGTGGGCGACATCGCGGAAGGGTATACCCCCGTCCCCGGCGGCGTGGGCGCGGTGACCACCTCGGTGCTGTTGAAGCACACCGTGGACGCGGCAAAGCGAAGCATATAACGAAAGACCCCGACGGTTTTGAATCCGTCGGGGTTTTGTGTTGTCGTCTCGTATCAGTCGATCATCCGACTATTTGGGTGATCACATAGATCAACGCAAGGAGGATAATTGCGTTGGGGACGGCAAGCCCAATGGCTTGCTTTCGCTTTTCCTTGGGGGTCAACGGGGGAATCGGGGCAGGCGGCTCCGGCAACGCCACGGTTCCTACTTCATCGGCAGTCAAGCGTTTTTTCTTCAGCCTTTTTTGAATGTCGGCAATGCGGTATTGTTCTTTGCAATCCAATGTAAGGTCGCAAGGTTCACAACACCAACGGTAACCGTACACGTCAAAGGTAGCGAACAGATAGTTGCCGCTCAATTGGCAATAGCGGAGATACCCCCGATCACCTCTTTTGACAGTTCGCTTGAAAAACTCTTTTCGGTTCATTTTTTCGCCGCACCGATAACAATACTGGTTTCCCGTAAAGAAGCCGTTGCGTTCAAATTCGCGAATGGTAATGGCCATAAAAATGATCAACTCCATTTCTTGAGAGGGACGTATGCGGGCGATTCGTGAATCGCCCCTGCTGTCACCCTGAGCGGAGCAGGCGTGGGTGTCTCTTGTGTCTTGAATGGCAACAAATAAAGCCTGCAAAGTCGAAGTTTTGCGGAAGTAGTCGTCGCAACGCGACGATGGATGGAGCAAAACCAAGGGGTGCACAGCACCCCGAAGGGGTCTCCTACGAGTCTGATCTACCCCTACATAGGTGAACTTACATCCTTTGCGATGGAACAGTTCTTTAGCCTCGGAAGGGTACATCAAACTCTTAGTAGATCCCGCCTAACGGCGGTTTTGCTTCGAACGGTGCAATGCGGCCAATGCGGATCGAAAAAACGAGGTGTATTTATGCCGCTATATGCACCTTTCCTTCTCCGCAAAACTTCGGCGCGCGCAGAGATGTGGTCTGTATGAAGCCATAGCGACTCGAATCCGCGCTTGCTCAGGATGACCAAGTCGGCGGACGGCTTCCGGCTTATGCGTGGTATCGTTTCGCCGACGTTAAAAACAGCAAGCTGTTTTTGTTGAGATTTGGTTCCATCCCGCGCGGCCAACCCGAAGGGGTGGTATGCTCAGAGGATGACCAAGACGGCGTATGACCTTATATCGTACATTGCCTCATCCCGCCGACGTTAAAAACGACAAGTCGTTTTTATTGAGTTTTGGTTCGGTCCCGCTCTCCGACTTGCTATCTTCTCGTATAATTCCCCTTTGGCAAGGCGGAATTGCGGTAGGCTTCAACGATAGAACCCATTTCCGTTTCCGTTTCGGTGGTGAACAGCAAGGTCAGAAGTCCCACGCCGCTTTTTTTCAGTTCCTTGCGCTTATCCAAGCGGTAGGTGGGCAGGGAATTATAGATCAGGTTTCTGTGTCCGTTTCCCCGCAGGATGGGGAAGGATGCCCCCGTTCTGTCCACCAAGGAAGCGTGGCATTGCCCGCGGCTGTGGGTGCAATCCCCCTTCACGTTGCGGATGATACAGGTCTCGGTGTGCATGAGCGGCAGTCTGCCGTAGCCCAAGGCCTCGTATGCCAAAGGGGAGAAGCCGAACTCCTTGGGGTCGCTTTCCGGAGAAAGGAACAAAGAGGAGAAGGAATAGCCCTCTAAAAGCTTTGCCGTCTCCTTGTTGAACACGTTGAGGGGATAATCCCCGTGGAGGTAGAACTCCTTCACCAAATGCAACCCCGAAAGGTTGGGGATAGTAGCGTGGCGGACGCCTTTTGCGTAAGCTTTTTCCAAAAGCTTTTTGATCTGCCCTTCCTCGCGGTCGAAGGTGACCCTGGGCAGAATCACGCTGATCTTGTCTTCCAACCCCTTGATATCGGCTTCTTCCAGCCGCCAAAGGGGGATGTCGATACGGGCGGCATCGGCAAAGGGGGTGAGATCTCTCGGGATCCTGCCTTCAAACCGCGCCACGTAGCCCAACTGCTCCTTGGGAGAGAACAGGCGGGGAGCATCCTTTTCCGGCAATACCATGGGCAGGGGGGCTTCCTCCGTCTTCTGCCTTACGTAGGGCAGGGGCAGGCGAGGGGTGTTCTGCACCTTGGCGGTGTTTTTCTTGTCTTCCTCCCGTCTGATGCCGAACATACGGGGATCCACCTGCTTGTTGTAATACCCTGCGGTGAACCCACTGCGGGAGAAGGCGTTTTCCAGCCGCTTCAGCTCCGCCTCCGTGGGAACGCGACCTTCGTCCAGCAGACGGCGGTAAACGCTTGTCACGGCGTAGACGTAATCGGGAGCCTTCATCCGCCCCTCGATCTTCAAGGCGGTGACTCCCATTTGGTCAAGCTCTGTGAGGTAAGGCGCCAGGCAATTGTCTTTTAAGGACAGGGGATAGGGATTCTTCCCCTTATAGGGCAGACGGCAGGGCTGGGCGCATTCCCCTCGGTTGCCGCTTCGTCTGCCGATCATGGAGGACATAAGACAGCCCCCGCTTTCGCAAACGCAAAGGGCCCCGTGGACAAAGACCTCGCTTTCCACTCCGCTGTTTTGCACGAAGGAGGCGATATCCTCCTTTGCCATCTCGCGAGCCAACACCACTCTGGAAAAGCCCAGCTCCTTCAAGAGCTTGCCCCCCCCAGAGGCGTGCTGGCGCAATTGGGTGCTGGCGTGGAGGACTGCCTCGGGGAACCGTTCCTTCAAGGCTTTTGCAAGCCCCAAGTCCTGAACGATGTAGGCGTGGGGGCGGACTTCCTTTTGCAAAAAGTCCACGTATCGCAGAACGTCCGCAAACTCCTTGTCGCGGATCAGGGTGTTCAGGGTGATGAGGAGGTGGACGTTATGCTCACGGCAGAGCTTGCCCGCCTGCTGTAATTGCTTTTCGTCAAAATTCTTCGCCCCTGCGCGGGCGTTGAACTGCATGCCCCCCAGGTACACCTCGTCGGCACCGCCGTCGATGGCGGCGCGCAGGGCGTCAAAGCTTCCCGCAGGGGAGAGCAACAGTGCCATTATTTGTATGCGATCTCACGGACGCGGAGATCGCCGTAGTTTGCGGAAATACGCAGTGCATCCCGTTCAAAGGAGAACACCTGGGTGTGGGGGGTGTCGGGATGCTTGCAGATCACCTTCACCACGTCTCCGCAGGTCTCGTAGGCACAGCGGAGGTGCAGCTCCTCGATCCACCCGTAATGGGGATCCAGGGAGTTGATGGAGGGATTGCAGTATTTCAGCATGGGGGCGCAATCCACCCACTTGCCGTTCCCCGCCAGAATGGTTTGTACGCCGTACCGAGTCTCCAACCGCACGCGGAGAAGGTCATTTTCCGTGTCCAGCTTGGCGGAAAGGAGTTCTATGTCGTTGGGAACAAAGTCGCAGACTTTGCGGATCTCTCCTTCTGCGGGCAGGGTGTCGTAGTGATGCTCCACCTCGGAGAGCAAGGCCTCCTCCGCGGAAGGATCCTCGGATTCAATGGCATCCAGCAGAGCGTAGATCCGCTCCACCTCGATCTGCATATTCCCCGCCTCTGCCTGGAGGGCAAAGACGGTATCCTCCTCGGGGAGGATGATACAAAGCTGACCGTAGGCGCCGTCTCCGCGGAAGCCGCCTCTGTGGTTCACCCAGAACTGGTAGCCGTAGCCTGCCACCCAGTCGGGGGTGCCGTTACTGCTGTTGTCGGCGATGGGCTGAACCGCCATGTCGCACCATTCCTCGCTGACCACGCGGACACCGTTATATACACCTTTGTTCTTCATCAGCATCCCCATACGGAACAGAGCGTCGATGGGCAGGAAGATGCCGATGCCTCCCGTATGGGTGCCGTCGGCAAGGGTGAGGACTTGGGGCTTTTGGATGCCCAGCTTGGAGAACAGATACTTCTCCATAAAATCGTTCAGCTTCATGCCGCTGCGCTTTTCCACCGCCGCACCGCAAACGCAGGTGCCGCCCGTGGAATAAACGAAGGTGGTGCCGGGCTTGTAGACCACGGGCATGGCCAGGAAGGTCATCACGGCGTTGGAAGAAAACCGCATTTTATCCAGATGGCAGACGGTATGTCCCGACTGCATGGAAAGCACGTCTCCCAGAGTCATGGCGGCCAGGTTCTCGGAGATCTCCTCGGGAGCGCACTCCGGGAAGATGTCGATCATCCTTTCCGTCACGTCCAGAAGCCCCATGTCCCGGGCGATGCCCACGGCCAGGGAGGTGAAGGACTTGGAGAGGGAATAGAGGTGCATGGCGTCCTCAGCCTTGTGGGGCGGGAACACGGCGGAGACCTCCAGCCCCTTGCGGTACAGCTTGAAGGCGCGCAAATTCACTCCGTCGGCGGTGTTGTCCTTGATATATTGCAGGAGGGCTTGGGTGTTACAGTCCCGATTCCATGTGATCATAGGTGTTTCTTCCTCGCTTTTCTTGGTTTCTTCTTTGATTTTATCACAAAGGGAAAGATTCCGCAAGATGAACTTGACATTTTTCTGCAAAAAAGGTATAATCCTTTTATGAAAATACAAACGGGAGGTATCCGTTATGAAAAATAAAACGACCCGTGCTCTTTGCTCCGCCCTGGCCTTCGCCTTCGCCATGGGGATCCTGGGGCCCTATCAGTACGCAGGGCTTTCCGCGGCGGTGATGGTTGTGTTGCTGGCGGGGGTATCCTTGGAGCCCTTGTTCGCCGTCCTTTCCGTAGGAGCCTATCTTTTGGCAGGGCTTTGGCTGCCCATCTATCCCGCCGGCGGGAGAGGGACGGGCTACCTGCTGGGAGAGCGTGGAGGCTTCCTGTTGGCTTTGGTGCTGTGCGCTTTGGTGATCTCTGCCTTGATCAAGGGGTTGCGGAAGCGGCCCAAGATCTCTTCCCTCATCGGATTAGGGGTGGCCTTCCTTTTGTATTTCGGTATGGGGATCCTTTGGTACGTGGTGAAGACTGAGTCTTCTCTGATCGCCGTGCTGACATCCGGCTGGGGCGGCACCTGCCTGCTGTTCCTGCTGGACTGCATTCTGGCCTACGTGGCCGCAGGGCCTTTGAAAAAAGCGGTTCGCTAAAAAAACGAATCAAAAAGAGCCTTTTGCAGGCTCTTTTTTGTTGCTTTAGCCGTTGAGATCGTAAGCCGTGACGTAGGCGTCGATGGCCGCCTGAACGTTGGGCTTGATGGCCTCCAGGGTGGATGCTACGGCTGTGGAGTTGTTGGAGATCAGATCTCCGAAGATATCGATACCGCCGAAGTTATACATAGAACCAAGGTCGTAGACCACGTTGCCGAAGATCAGATCCAGCATTTCCTCGGAACCGTCATCCTTCGCGGCACGGGACTTGAGGGCTACCTCGTAGTACGCGGGGGTCACGAAGTTCTTGCCGCCGCAGGCCAGGGCCTCGATCATATACGCGGAGAAGTTGGCGTCGGGCACGTTGACGGGGATACAGATACCGTAAGCCATGGAAACGCTGGCAGGGGTGTAGTATTTGTCCTGATCCACGGTGGCCTTGGGAAGGGGAACGATGCCGTAGATGCTGTCCACGTCGTAGGCGCGGAGCTTCTTCAATGCGGAGAAGGCAGAGCCGCAGAACAAGGAACGCTTGTTGCCGAAGGCGCCCATTGCCGCCTCCCAAACGTTACGCTCGGTCCATTGCTTTTCAATCTTCTGGGTGTTGATGAACCAGGAATCGTCCTGATAGATCTCCAGAACCTTTTCTGCGTACCGAATGGAGGCTTCGGTAGAGCCCAGGGAGATCTGGGGGATGTCGTTTTGATCCTTGACGATCAGCTTGTTGCCGGAGGCGATGTACATGCCGCCGATGCCGTTGGTGCCCACCATGCCCCACTGGTCGTTGTAGGACATACCGCTGACACCGTCCTTTTCCATGGTAGCCATACGGCCCATTTCGTGCATGGTGTCAAAGGTCCACTTGCCGTCCCGCACCATCTGGTACAGATCACCGTAGGTCTCATGGCAGATCTCGGCATAAAGCTCCCTGTTGAACAGGATGCAAGAGGAAACGATCTTCTGCATGATGGAGATATCACCGGTGGTGAAATACAGCTTACCTGCCAAAGACAGGTTCTTGTTGGCCTCCTGATCCCACCAGGGCGCATCCAGATGGATGTAATCGGCAAAATCGTACAGGTTGTAGAAGCTGCCTTCCTGGGCGAGGGATGCCGCGCTTCCCATAAAGGGCATTGCCGCATCGTAGGTGGCGGCACCGGCGGAAAGATCCTGCTGCAGGGTGGTCACCACGTTATCTACCGCGAACGCCTTGACTGTGACGCCGTATTGCTCCTCAATGAGACCGTTGCGGTCAAGGACGCCCTTTCTCAGAGCGTCGTCGGTGGTCTCAATGGGTTCGATCTCCTCGGAATGATACGTGTTCTGCACAACGTTGTTGTACACGCAGACGGTGAAGGTGTTTCGATTGAAATTGAATTCCGGCATCTCCAGGTTTTCCAGGGTGTACATGTCGTTTTCATCCAGATACTTGGAACCCGTATTGTCGGATTCCCCCTTGCTCTCGGTGCCGTCGGTGCTTGTTGCGGCGGTAGAGGAAGTGTCCGTGGTGCTTTCCCGGGCGCCACAGGCGGCAAACAGGGGGCAGGCAAACAAAAGTAAGCCGAGAAGGAGTGCTAACGTTCGTCTTGATGTCATAATCTTGGTTCCTTTCCAAAAGATCCCCCAAAAGAGGATTTTGATACAGAATCATTATACCGCTTCCCGCTCTATCTGTCAATCTGCATTTGTCCTAAAGAGGGCATGGCATTGTTGGCGAAAATTACGGAAGAAAAAACGCACCCGCTTTCAAAGCAAGTGCGTTTTTTGTGTTCAGGAAAGCTGTTGCATGAGAAGCACGCAGTCGTAGATGGTGAGAACGCCGTCGAAGTCGAAGTCGTAAAGCGTTTCCGTCTCGGTGTTGCCCACCAGGATGGACATGAGAAGCTCTACGTCAGCTTGGTCGACCACGCCGTTGCCGTCTACGTCGTAGGCGGGAGTCTTGTCACGGCTTTCCGTCTTGCCGCAGGCGGTACAGGAGCGTTCCTCCTTGCCGGGAGTAGTGTCGTGCCATTCCGTCCATGCGTGGCCGGTGGGATCCACGTAGTTGTCTACGTAGGTATCGCCACAGTGACATTTGTAGGTGGTAAAGCCTTTCTCCGTGCAGGTGGGTTCTGTTACCACACCTTCATGCTTGTGTCCCGTTGCCGCGATGACTTTGGTTTCGTAGTGATCACAGTTTGCACATTCTCTGCGTTGCTCGCCGTTCACGGTACAGGTTGCTTCTTTGGCAGTCGTCCACTCGCCGTAAGTGTGTCCGGTTGCAGGAGTTTTGTCCGCTACGTAACTATCACCGCAATGACAGGTGTACGTGGTGTAACCTTGTTCGGTACAAGTAGGATCCGTTACCACGGCGGTGTAGCGGTGAACGTGTTCCAATTTGGGAAGGATTTCTTCCTTGATCTCTCCGCAGGTTGTGCAGGTGAAGACCTTGGTGCCCGTGGTATCTTCCGTGGGCTCTTGGGTTACTACGCCTCCGTCCCACGCGTGCCCGGTCGCCGGGGTGTAATTCCCAACGTAATTGTCACCGCAATGGCAGGTGTAGGTGACGTAGCCCTTCTCCGTGCAGGTGGGGTTGGTGACCACGCTGTCGTAGTCATGGCCGGTTGCGGGAACTTTGTCTGCTACGTAGGTGTCGCCACAATGACAAGTGTAAGTCGTGTAACCGTCCTCGGTGCAAGTGGGCTTGGTGATCGTTGCTTGGTAGGAATGACCTGTGGCAGGAATGTCTTTGGTTTCGTAATGATCGCAGTTCTTGCAATCTCTGCGTTCTGTACCGCCATCGATACAGGTTGCTTCCGTGACAGTCTGCCACTCGCCAAAGCTATGTCCGGTTGCAGGAACTTTGTCTGCAACGTAGCTATCACCGCAAGCACAGGTGTAGGTGGTATAGCCTTCTGTGGTACAAGTGGGTTTCGTTATGGTTGCTTCATACCGATGGACGTGATCCAGGGTGGGGATGACCTCCGTCTTGGTCTCGCCGCAAACGGTACAGGTGTAAAGCTTGGAACCCTCGGCTTCTTCAGTAGGCTCTTTGGCCACAACGCCTCCGTCCCAGGTGTGTCCGGTTGCAGGGGCCTTGTCTGCAACGTAACTATCGCCGCAATGACAAGTATAGGTTGTGTAACCGCCTTCCGTGCAAGTGGGTTTTGTTACCGTTGCTTGGTAATCGTGTCCCAACGCGGGAACCTTGTCCGCAACGTAGCTATCGCCGCAACGGCAGGTGTAGGTGGTATAGCCCTCTGTGGTACAGGTGGGTTTCGTTACCGCTACTTCATACCGATGGACGTGATCCAGGGTGGGGATGACCTCCGTTCTGGTCTCGCCGCAAGCGGTACAGGTGTAAAGCTTGGTGCCCTCGGTCTCTTCGGTAGACTCTTTGGTCACCACGCCTCCGTCCCAGGTGTGTCCGGTCGCAGGGGTCTTGTCTGCAACGTAGCTGTTACCACAATGACAGGTGTAAGTGGTAAAGCCTTCTGTGGTACAAGTGGGTTTGGTTACCGTTGCTTGGTAATCGTGTCCCAATGCAGGAACCTTGTCCGCTACGTAACTATCACCGCAATGACAGGTATACGTGGTAAATCCTTCTGTGGTGCAAGTGGGTTTCGTTATGGTTGCTTGGTAATTGTGTCCCAATGCGGGAACTTTGTCCGCAACGTAAGTATCGCCGCAACGGCAGGTGTAGGTGGTATAGCCCTCTGTGGTACAGGTGGGCTGTGTCACTGTTGTTTCGTACCGATGGACGTGATCCAGGGCGGGGATGACCTCCGTTTTGGTCTCGCCGCAAGCGGTACAGGTGTAAAGCTTGGTGCCCTCGGCTTCTTCAGTAGGCTCTTTGGTCACCACGCCGCCGTCCCAGGTATGTCCCAATGCGGGAACCTTATCTGCAACGTAACTGTCGCCACAATGGCAAGTGTAGGTCGTGTAACCTTCCGCCGTGCAGGTGGGTTTTGTTACTGTTGCCTTGTAACTATGCCCTGTTGCAGACATGACTTTGGTCTCGAAGTGATCGCAGTTTGCACAATCTCTACGCTGTTCACCGTTGGCCGTGCAGGTAGCTTCCTTGACGGTTTCCCAATTGCCAAAGCTGTGTCCTGTTGCAGGAGTCTTATCCGCCACATAACTATCACCGCAATGACAGGCATACGTGGTGTAACCTTCCGCCGTGCAGGTGGATTTTGTTACTGTTGCCTTGTAACTATGCCCTGTTGCAGACATGACTTTTGTTTCGAAGTGATCGCAATTCTTGCAATCTCTGCGTTGCTCACCGTTGGCGGTGCAGGTTGCTTCTTTTGTAGTTGCCCACTCTCCGAAGCTATGACCTGTTGCGGGAACCTTATCTGCCACGTAACTGTCGCCACAATGACAAGTGTAGGTTGTGTACCCTTCTGTCGTGCAAGTAGGTTTGGTAACTTTTGCTTGATAGGAATGACCTGTTGCGGGAATGTCTTTGGTTTCGAAGTGATCGCAGTTCTTACAATCCCTGCGTTGCTCACCGTTGGCGGTACAGGTGGCTTCTTTCGTGGTCGTCCACTCGCCAAAGGTGTGACCCTTTGCAGGTACCTTATCTGCCACGTAACTATCGCCGCAATGACAAGTATACGTCGTATAACCTTCTGCTGTGCAGGTGGGTTTTGTCACAACGGAAGTGTAACTGTGTCCCGTTGCCGCGATTGTTTTCGTCTCGAAGTGATCGCAGTTTGCACAATCTCTCCGCTGTTCGCCGTTCACCGTACAAGTTGCTTCTTTTGTGGTTGCCCACTCTCCGAAGCTGTGTCCCGTTGCAGGAGTTTTGTTTGCCACGTAACTATCGCCGCAATGACAAGTATACGTCGTATAACCTTCTGTTGTGCAAGTAGGTTTCGTTATCGTTGCCTTGTAGCTGTGCCCGGTTGCGGGAATTGCCTTTGTTTCGAAATGATCGCAATTCTTGCAATCTCTGCGTTGTTCACCGTTGGCGGTACAAGTTGCTTCCTTGATAGTCGTCCACTCTCCGAAGCTATGACCCGTTGCGGGAACCTTATCTGCAACGTAACTATCGCCGCAATGACAAGTGTAGGTGGTAAATCCTTCTGCTGTGCAGGTAGGTGCCGTTACGGTTGTTTTGTAGCTGTGACCGGTGGCGGCGATGACTTTGGTTTCGTAGTGATCGCAGTTTGCACAATCCCTGCGTTGCTCGCCGTTGGCGGTACAAGTTGCTTCCTTGGTAGTCGTCCACTCGCCGAAGGTGTGACCTGTTGCGGGAGTCTTATCTGCCACGTAAGTGTCGCCACAATGACAAGTGTAGGTTGTATACCCTTCTGTCGTGCAAGTGGGTTTTGTTACTGTTGCCTTGTAGCCGTGACCCGTTGCAGGGATGATTTTGGTTTCATAGTGATCGCAGTTCTTGCAATCTCTGCGTTGCTCACCGTCTGCGGTACAGGTTGCTTCCTTGGTAGTCGTCCACTCGCCAAAGCTATGTCCTGTTGCAGGAACTATGTCTGCAACGTAGGAATCACCGCAATGACAAGTGTAGGTGGTGTAACCTTCTGCCGTACAGGTAGGCTTTGTTACGGTCGCCTTGTAGCTGTGTCCGGTGGCGGCGATGACTTTGGTCTCGAAGTGATCGCAGTTCTTACATTCTCTGCGTTGCTCACCGTTGGCGGTGCAGGTAGCTTCCTTGACGGTTTCCCACGCGCCAAAGCTATGACCTGTTGCAGAAACCTTGTCCGCTACGTAACTGTCGCCACAATGACAGGTATACGTGGTGTAACCTTCCGCCGTGCAAGAGGGTTTTGTTACTGTTGCCTTGTAACTGTGCCCGGTTGCGGGAATTGCTCTAGTCTCGAAATGATCGCAATTCTTGCAATCCCTCCGCTGTTCACCATTGGCGGTGCAAGTCGCTTCTTCGGTAGTCGTCCACTCTCCGAAGGTGTGTCCTGTTGCGGGAGTTTTGTCTGCTACGTAGGAATCACCACAATGACAAGTATAGGTCGTGTAGCCCTCTGTCGTGCAAGTAGGTTTTGTCACAACGGAAGTGTAACTATGTCCCGTTGCCGCGATGACTTTGGTTTCGTAGTGATCGCAATTCTTGCAATCCCTCCGCTGTTCACCATTCGCGGTGCAGGTTGCTTCTTTTGTGGTTTCCCAATTGCTAAAGCTATGTCCCGTTGCGGGAACCTTATCTGCAACGTAACTATCACCGCAATGACAAGTGTACGTCGTGTAACCCTCTGCGGTACAGGTGGGTTTTGTAACGGTTGCCTTGTAGCTGTGCCCCGTTGCCGCCACTTCCTCCGCTACGTAGCTGTCCCCGCATTCGCAGGTATAGGTAGTATATCCCTTTTCCGTACAAGTGGGCGGCGTTACGGTTGCGGTGTAGTGACAAATATGGATGGTAAAGCTTTCTTTACGGATGGTGTATCCGTGGGTGACGTGGATGCTGAAGGTGAAATCGTAAGGAGAAGCATAGGACACCATTTCCACGGTGTAGGATTCCACCATACTGCCGAAGGAGGCTTGGATCCGGTCTTTCAAAAGTTGCAGAGCTGCTTCCTTCTCCGGCTCGCCAGTAGGATTCCACTCCATCTCTTCGACGGATTGCAGAAATTTATCCACAGGATCCTGGGTATATACAGACGGCTTGAACTGCAGGGGACTGCTGATGGCCTCCCGGATGATGCTAAGAATTTCTTCATTGACAGCGCCGGTGTACTGGCTGCCCGTGCCGGTGGCGGCGGGGCCGTTTTCTACCGTCAATGCGTTGCCAACGTTCAGAGATCCGCCGTCGATATCCAGAACGTGGCTGTAATGATTGATGAGTTCCGAAAGAACCCCCGCGCCCATGAGGTAACGTCCCAATTCGTAGGTAAGGTGGGTAGTGTCACGCTCCAGGAGGCAGTAAGCGTTCTTATCGTACAGCTTGGAGGCGCCAAGATAACTGCTCATGGCGTTTTGCTTGATGGTGGAGGCGTGGATCACAAAGTCGGGCATATTAGGTGTCCCCGCGGCGATGGCCTTCTCAACGTAGGCGATGTTCGCCAGGGATTTTTCGTATACCTGCTCTCTGCTCAAAACCTCCAGATAGATCTTGTTCCCGTTGCCGTCGTACAGGGCAGAATCCCCGCCGGTGGAGCGGATATCCACCCAGTCGGTAAACCAGGCGATCTCGGGGGTGCCTTGGCCTTCGGAAACGGTTCTCACCGCTTGGATGAAGGTTGCCAGCCCTGCGGCGAAGGTTTGGGGATCATCCACCACGGATTCCATGTAGTCCTGGATGATGATCAGATCGTAGCGGTTGTTCTTCAGACTCTTGTAAGCTCCCGCAGAGTTTTGCAGTGCCTCCAGGTGGGAACGGTGGGTGGCGTTGATATTGCTGTTCCTGCCGGAATACAAGCCGATACTGCCGATGGTGGCCTTGCTGATGACGAAATCCGTCTCCAGACCTGCGTTTTGCAGATCCTTAAGGATGGAGGGCAGGAATTCGCTGTAGTCCACCGTGTGGCTGTTACCGATGCAGAGGATCCGCAGGGTCTCCAGGCGGATGGTCAACCCCTTTTCTGCGGCGTAAGCGTAGGCAGGGGAATTGAGGTGCATTCGATAGGTCGCCGTTCCGGGCAGTGCCAAGTCGCAGAAGCCGTTGACACCGTCTTCGATGGTAACGTCGGTAATAGCGTCCATCACCACGTTCCAGGGAACGTCGGATTGCTTTGCGTAGGCAGTCATGGAGCCGTCGCCTTGTAGGCTGAGCTTGAACGTGCCTTTTTCTTCGCCGGCGGTGATGCGATAGGTGACGCTTTCGCCGCAGAAGCCGGAGGTCAGATCCCACAGGAATGCCAACGTGCTTTCCGCACCGGGAATGGCAGGGGTGTAGTCCGAAAGGTTGTAGGTATTTTGGGGGACGTCTTTCACCAGAGCCAACGCTTCGTACAGGAGAGACGGGCTTGCCGCTTCTGCATTCTGCAGGGCGCTTTCCAGCTCCGACAGGGCGGGAGCGAGGTGTGCAAGATCCGTGTAGAACATGGTGACCTTGGAAACGGCGGCGGAAATCTTTCGATAGCCGTTGCCGCGGATCCAGGATTCCGTGGTGTTCAGAGTGGAAGCGGCGTAGATCTCCAAGGGTTCTTTTCGATCCGTTGTGGAGAACAGCACGGCGTGAACGGCTACTGTAGCCGTGGGGTTGTCGATGCGGATCTCGCTGATCTTATCCATGTTGGTAAGTGTATACTGCCCAACGTAGGAGATGGTTTCGTCAAAACGAACGGCGTGGATATCGGCTCTGCTTTGATACCATTCGGTAATACTGTAACGCGAGAGCTGATCGTCGGAATTGGTGTAGTCGGGCAGTCGTCCGTAGTCTTCCATGGAGGAGTTTCCGAAATCATGGAAGATCAGAACGCCGTTTTCCAGCTTATAGGCCAGATGGTCACTGTTTTTCTCCGTGGAGAGGGGGACGGGAGACCAGCCGACGGGGATCAAGGGCTCTTTTTCTCCGCACGCCGTGCAGATACCGTTGGAGTAGCTATGCTCCGCGCTCAAAATATATACTGCATAGTGTGCTTGGTTGCCCGTCATGGGAACGTTCAGGGCAACAGCACCTGCGGGGGCGGTGACGTAGCCGTTCTTTGCAAACTCTGCGTAGACTACGTCACGGGAGAGGGTCTGCAGAACGCCGTTTTCGCCAAACCAGGTGATCCGCACGCCGTTGGCGGTACTGCCGTTATCGGGATAAGCCCCAAAAGAGGTTGCCCAAATGCGGTCGCCCTCTTTTACGGGGAAGGTGATAGACCAGCTGTCACCTGCGGAGGTATTGCCCCAGCCGGAGGCTGTGTAGTAGATCTTTTCGGGGGTGAGGGCCTGCCACAGGTTGGTAGCGGGGCAGTATACCTCGGGAAGCTGTTGCAGATGTCCGTCTGCGGTGAACTTGCCCTTGGCGGTGATCACCAGATCCCCGGTCACTGCGGGAATGGAGATCACACCGTTTTTGTAAGCGGTGGCGGTAATATCCACCCCGCCCATGGTAACGGTAACGGCAAGGTCTTCCCCGGTGAGGGTTTCTTCAAAAGACTTTCCTGCGGAAATGCCCTTGTAGTAGCCCAGAGAAGCCTTCGCCTGGGAAAGGCTGTGGGTCACGGTGTGAACCACGGTCTCTCCTGCGGGGAGAACAAAGGTATCGGTGAGCTTTTCCACCACCGCGGCGGTGATGTAGTCCATACCCTCCGCATTGGGGTGGATGTCATCGGGAAGCATCTCAAAGGTCACGCCGCAATCCTGCAAGGACAGATACTCCACGCCGTAATGGTCGCAAATGGCCTGCACCACGGGGCCGTACTTATCCAGCTTGGCCTGGGTGACGTAGGAGGGCATGGGGTAGGAGGTCATGGCCAGGATCTTGGCCTCGGGGTAGAAGTATTGCAGCCGCATGATAGCCGCCACGTAAGCGTCCGCAAAGGACTCCCACTTGGTGGCGGTGAGGTCGACTTCGGTGGGTGCGGTAGCGGGATCAAAGCTGCCCAATGCCACGCCGCGGCCCATATCGTTGCCGCCGCCGAAGAACAGGATCACGTCGGGAGTACCGTTGGAGCCCAGGTTCTTGATACGGGTGATGGAGGCCATGGCCGCATCGGGACCCAGGTCGCCGGAGTTGGTATCCTGGGTGTTCAATACCTGAGAGCCTGCCCAGCTGTCGTTGATGCCCAGCTTGGCGTTCAATTCTTGAATGGTCTGCATCCACCAGGTGTCGTTCACGTGGGTGAGCAGATTGTCCTGGGGATAACGGTCTCTGTGATCTAAGTTAAAGCCGTCCGCAACGGGAGTGTACCCTTCAAAGGTGGAGGTGCTGGCGGACAGAATGGAGATCACCTTGCCGTCAAAGCTTTCGGGCTTGGGTTCCTGCTTGCCGCATCCGGCACAAGTACCGTTTTGGTAGACGTGGTCGCGATCAAGGAGGTAGATTGCGTATTTTTGATCCGCGGAAGGCATGGGAACGTTCAGGGTGATGGCACCTGCGGGAACGGTGATATAGCCGTTCTTTGTAAACTCTGCGTAGACCACGTCACGGGCAACGGTTTCCAGTACGCCGTTTTCATCGAACCAGGTAATACGGGTACCGTTTCCGTTTTCGGGCAGGTTTCCAAAAGAACTTGCCCAAACCCGTTCGCCCTCCTTCACGGGGAAGGTAACGGAATGCACGTCGGGAGCATTGGAGAACAAGCCCCAGCCATCTACGGTGTAGTAGATGTTTTCGGGGGTGAGGGCCGTCCAGAGATTGGTCTTCTTGCAAAGATTCTCGGGAAGCTGTTGCAGGTGGCCCTCCAGCAGAGAAGGAGTGCAACCACATCCCGCACAAGCGCCGTTTTCGTAGACGTGGTCGCGGTTCAGGACGTAAAGCTCGTTATCGTCACTGCCGTTCCACATGGCGACGTTGATGGCGATGGCGCCCTCGGGGGCGATGAGATAGCCGCCGTTTGCGGAGAATTCCTTGTAGGTTCCTGCGGGATCCATGGTCTTCACCACGCCGTATTCCCCAAAGAAGGTGACACGGATGCCATTGGACGTGGCGTGTCCGTTTTCCACCGCCTTGCCGAAGGAGGTGGCAAAGATCTTGTCCCCCGGCTCCACGGGGATGGTGACGGAGGGCACTTCTCCGGAGCTGTAAATGCTCCATCTGGTGCCGCTGGCGAAGTAATAGGGATCATGCTCCAGAACTGCCCAAAGGTTGGTATCCTTGCAGTATTCCTCGGGCATGGTCTGCATATGAGAAGCCAGGTCGTAGAGCTGCCAGACGCCTTTGAGGACTCTTGTCTGAACAATGCCGCAATCTGTACAGACCCGCTTTTCCTGTCCCGCACCCTCCGGTGTGGGCTTGAAGACGGTTTCCCAGGCGGACCAGGCGTGGCCGGAAACGGTAACGGTCTGATTGGTATAGGGAGAGCTTAAGGTGCCGCTTTGGGTGTCGCTGACAGCCAGCAGGTCGTAATACTCCCAGGTCAAACTGTCGGAGAGGGAGTAGGTCACTTCCTTGGATCTCCAAATGGGAGAGACCAGGGGAACCACCAGGGTCTCGCTGCCGGGGGTGGTGTTGGCGTCGATGGATTCCACGGGGGTAAAGCCGTCCCAGGAGACGAATTCCACGGTGGGCTCCGTCTCGGGGGCTTCCAGCACGCCCAAGAGGATCAAAGCGTTGCGGACGGACTCTCTGCCGATCTCGTTGTAGCCGATCTGGTTATAGTGGATGGAATCGTGGACTGCCTTGGGGGTGGTGGGGGTGTACCAGGATTCTTTCTGGGCCACCTGGGTGGTGTAGTCCACTCTGCCGTTTTCGTAATGTGCGTTGAAATAGGCTTCTACGCCGTTGGTGCCGTCGGGCATCCAGACCCAATCGTCACCGATGTTGCAAACGCCCCAGATGTCGGAAAGGGCGGGATTGTTGATCATCCAATACTGTGCCACGCGGGGGCCGTTCATACGGAGATCAACAAAGGATTCATGGTAAGCGTAGGAGTTGGTTGCGGTTTGAACGCCGTCGCGGTAGCAGGCGGCGGTGCTTCCTACGCGCACGGGGATGATGCCGCCGAATTCAAAGGTGGTGTCTTCGTCAAAGGCCAGATCCTTCTTCAGATTCTCGTGCATGGCAAGATACTTTTCCACGTACCACTTGGCGGTCTGGGTTCTGTCGGAACAGCCCTGGCACCAGAAGTATCCCATGTGGGACAGGGTGTAGTGTCCCGCGGCGATCTCTTTCCGCAGAGTTTCCTGGCAAGCGCCGAACAGCAGAAGGGCTTCCTCGTAGTTTGCCTTGCCCTTTTGCCAGGTGGTGATAGAGGTACCGCCGTGGGCGGCGTTCACCACCCAGACCTTCTCCCCGGTCTGCTTCACCCATTCGTAGGCAAAGCCGCTGTCGGGACCCATTCGTCCCGCACCCTCCGCGGTCAGGGAGTTCAGAGGATAACCGCCCAGACAATCGGTGTTGCCGTTGACGTTCAGCAGACTTCCCGGGCCGGTGAGGGCGGAGGGGGCAAAGCTTGTGGCGTTGTTCACCGTCATGGCGGTGTTGCTTGCGCCGCGGTCGTCCCCGTAGGTGGAATACACCATGCCGTCGGGGCAGACGATGGATTGATTGGGGTCGCCCTCACTGCCTCGCATATTGCTCTGCCCGATGAGAAGCAGCAGGGAAATGGGAGCGGCCTTGACGGTGACGGTGTAGGTCACGCCGTCGATCTTGACCTTGGCCGTGCCGATGCCCGTGGCGATCAGCTTATTACCGTTCAAAGTGATAACAGCGGTGTCAAGAGTACCCTCCGCCACGCCGTAACCCACTTGGTAAGAGGTGGGCACACCTGCGTCGATGATCTCAACCTCCTTCCCCGTCACGTCGTAACGATCGTCATAGGACAGGGAGAGGGAGGTGTTCTCGTGAATTTCCATCCACAGAATCTGGTTGTTGCCCAAGGCGAAGCCGGATGCACCTATGTACGGGAATACAAAATCTTTCCCGGAAAGATAACGATTGTTTTGATTTTGGATTGCGCCGTCAATGATAAGAGTTGTGGTCGAAGACACCCAAACATCGTCAATATAAATGCCGATGGTATTGGTTCCGTCTTCGGTAACAGCATTTCTGAAAGAGTATACGTGGGGCTTGGTCCAGTCTATTTTAACCTGGCTTTGTAATACACCATAGTTTTGATACTTCCCGTCTTTATACTCGCCCACAGATAAAACACCGGTGCCCGACTGGCTTTTGAAAATATAAAACTGTCCGGCTACACTCGATGCAGCGGTAGAAAGCGCCATAAAGCGTGTGGAATCTTCTGCATAGAAATCGACACGCCATTCTTTGTCATGCTGCAAAATAATGTTTTCGGCAAGCTTGTAGACTTGTTGCGTGGAGACTGCCTGCTTGAGGGTGTTTTCGGTAAAGCCTGCGCCGCTAACGGAAACAAGCTCGTTATCCTTTAACTCAAAACGATAGCTGTTGTAGCTTTCTTTCCCCGCGACAGAAACCGTTTTTCCACCCACGGAAGCAGAAAGCGTACCTCCGCGGAAGCCGGAAACGGTAAGGTCGTAATAGTGATACTGAGTGCCTTCGGAGAGGGTATACGTTACACTTTTGGATTCGTAGCAAGGATACACGACGGGAACCACAAGAGTTTCCGAATTTGCGACGTTTGAGGATTTGATTTGCGTTACGCTTTTGTATCCTGTCCAGTCCACGAACTCAACCCGTGTTTGAACATCCGGCTTTTCCTTAAGCCCAAGGATGTACATTGTGTTCCTTGCCGCTTCACGGCCAACCTCGTTGTACCCTTTTTGGTAATAATGGATCGAGTTCTTGACTTCTGCGGGAGCCGTAGGCTTATACCAAGCGTCTCCTTGTTTTGTCTGGGTGGGATAATCTATCGTTCCGTTTTCGTAATGGGCTGCGAAATACTCTGCCACGCCGTCGCTTCCGTCGGGCATTGTGACCCAATCCTGTGCAATCGTCGATACAATGTGAATATCTTCAAGTTCCGGATTATTTGCCATCCAGATCTGAGCGACTCTCGGGCCGCGCATTTCCAGCTCTTTGAAGGTTGCGAAGAAGGCTTCGGAGCTATCTTCGTAAGTGCCGTGACGATAGCCGACTGCGTTTTCGTGTCCCGCCATTACAAGAATAATATTTCCGAATTCGAAGGTGACCTTGTCCGTGCTTTCGTTGATGGTTGCATCAAAAGCAAGCGCTTCCTTAAGGGCGTCGTGCATTGCGGTATAGCGCTCTACATACCATTCTGCCGTTCGGGTTTCATCGGCACACCCTTGGCACCAATAATAGCCCATTCTGGAAAAGGTATAGTGACCGGCAGCGATCTCTTTCAAAAGCACTTCTTCGCAAGCGGAGAATAGTGCAACTGCTTCTTCGAAGTTGCTTTGCCCTTTTTGCCAGCTGGAAATGCTGGACGCACCGTGCGCTGCATTGATGACCCAAACCTTTTCGCCGGTCTGCTTCACCCATTCGTAGGCAAGACCGCTGTCCATGCCATATTTGCCGTTCCCCGCCTCGGTAAGGGAGTTTACGGGATATTCACCTAACTTCGTATTATTGCCATTGATATTTACGGTGCTGTAAGTACCTGTCAATGCGGAAGGGACGTAATTTCTTGCGTTTTCCACAGTTAAGCCGGCGTCGCCGACAAGGCCGTTTGCCTTGGCGTAGGTGGAATATACCTGGCCGTTTTCGCAGGCAATAGATTGATTGGCTACGCCAACCATGCCTTCGGCGTTGCTCTGCCCGATGAGAAGCAGCAGGGAAATGGGCGCCGCCTTGACGGTGACGGTGTAGGTCACGCCGTCGATCTTGACCTTGGCCGCGCCGATGCCCGTGGCGATCAGCTTGTCACCGTCCAAGGTGACCACAGCGGTGTCAAGAGTACCCTCCGCCACGCCGTAACCCACCTGATAAGAGGTAGGCTTGCCCGAGTCGATGATCTCAACCTCTTTCCCCGACACGTCGTAACGATCGTCATAGGAAAGGGAGAGGGAGGTGTCCTCACAAACCAGAAGGTATTCCAATTTACAATCGTTCAGCGGAGCGGAGTCCGTCCCCAGGTAGCCGAAGGAGAAATCCTTCCCGGAGACCCAGTTCGACGTAGTGTTCTGGGCCTTGCTTCCCACGAAGTAGTTGTTCATGGGCAGGGCTTCGCCGCCGTCCAGGGACAGGTAGATCATATTACTGCCGTCTGCGGCAATGCGGTTTTCCAGACGGAAGGTGTGGGTGCCTGCGTCCAAGGCGGAAAGATCCACGCCGTAGTTATCGTATTGAGAACCGCTCCATGCACCGAAGCACAGTTGTCCGCCCTTGGTGCGGGAGAGGTAGTATTTGCCCACGGTGGCGGTGATGGGTGCGGAGGTCAGGATAGCACCCCGCCAATCTCCGCCGCACTTCCATTCCAGAACCCAGGGACGGTCGTGCTTCAGCACCATGGGGATGGCCGCTTGGTATCTGCCACCTGTAATCACCCCGTCCGTGACGGTTCCCGCAAGGGCGGTCAGGGCGTTTTCGTCTCCCAAAGAGCGCAGGGAGGAACCCTCCATTTCCCAGCGGAAGTGCAAGGGGGTGCGGTCTGCTTTTGCAGTGATGACCAGATCACCCGTCACCTTTGAGACGGTAATCTTCCCGTCGGCGTATGCCGTTTGGGTAATATCCTCGCCGCCCATGGTGACGGTGACGCTAAGGTTGGAATAGCCCGGTTCGGGAGTGAGAGTAGCCTTGTAAGCCTCCCCCGTGATGGCCGCGGCGGCGGGATGGTCGGTGGTAACTCCATCGTATTCCCCGGTGACCTCCTGCAAGGTCACCTCTCTCCCCAGCATGACGCTGAGAAGCTCCTCGGAGATCCGATCCATGCCCTCTGCGTTGGGATGGGCGCGCTTGTCACCCATAAGACTATCAAAAATTTCCACGTCCTTGGGGATTGCCTTTTCCAGATCCACCACGGGGTAACCGAAGTGGGCGGCAACCTCCCAAAGCTGGGCGCTGTATTCCGTGGGCTGTCCCGCGTCGGGATAGCTGTCCCCGGTGTAGTCCACCTCCCGCCGTGCGGTGGAGGTGATGCAGTAGATCTCCGCTTCGGGGTAGCGGGTAGCGGCTTTGTGCAGGGTGATGGCGTAGGCCTCGCAGGTGGTGGTGGGCTCGGCGTAGGTATAGCTGCCGTCCCCGTTGGCCTTGATCAGGGCGTCGTAATCCACGTCTGCCGCCTTGCCGTAGGTGTCCTTGTAGTAGGCAAAGTCGTTGCCGCCGATGTACACCCAGATGATATCCGGCTCTTCTCCCGTGTGGTCGTTGTGGAGGTTCACCGCTCTGTCCTTGTAGGCGACGGAGGCCTCTCCCTTGCGGGGCTGCAGAACGCAGGAGCCGCTCCAGGAGTTGTTCACCAGCAGGCGCATATCCAGAACGTCAATGACCTGTTGCCACCAGGTGTCCTCACGGTAGACACCATGTCTGCCCTCGGTGTAGTAAACGTCATTCTTACCGATAGTGGAGTTGTCCGCCGTATTGTTGGAGACCCCGTCGTAGGTAGAAGCGCTGTGGCTGAGAATGGAAACGGTCTTCCCGCGGAAAGAATCCACGGAAACCGCTGTCGCTTGCGTCTCCGCCGTCAGCTCTTGTGCCAGTGCTATGAAAGCATTCAGCGGCAGGGAGGTGACCAGCATCAGCAGGGTGAGCAGAAATGAGAGTGTACGTTTCATATAGAACCTCCGATTTCAGGAGAATTAATTACGAGATTTCCTATATTGTATCACCAAGCGCCAAAAAATGCAACCCGAATGGGGAGTTTTGTGCAAAAAAAGCACCCCGCCTTTGGGCAGGGTGCCAAAAAATGAGGGCTGTTTTTGGGCAGAACGTCAAGTCTTTGCCTGTACGATCTGCAGAAGCAAAACGCAGTCGTAAACGGTGAGAACGCCGTCGCCGTCCAAGTCAAAAAGGGTGTCGGACTCCGCGTTGCCCACCAGGAGCTCCAGAAGAAGCTGTACGTCGGCTTCCGTGGTGACGCCGTCCCCGTCGACGTCGTAAGCGGGAGCCTTGTCCCGGGTCTCCGTTTTCCCGCAGAGGTCACAAACACGCTCCTCCTTGCCGGGGGCAACCTCCGTCCATTCCCCGAAGGGATGGTCGATCACGGGGGAGTAGTCTTCCGCATAGCTGTGGCCGCAGGTCTCGCAGGTGTAAAGAGTGTAGCCTTCCTCGGTACAGGTGGGGAAGAACACCTCCGTGGTATAGCTGTGACCGAAGGCGGGCTGTACCTCACCTTGATAGCTCATCCCGCAAGCACAGGTGAAGACGGTGTAGCCGTCCTTGGTGCAGGTGGGAGGGGTGACGATGGATTCGAAAATATGGATATGCTCCACGGAGGGATCGTACTTTTCCGGGAACAGGGTGGGATACTCCAGCATCACCTTTCCGTTGCCGTAGAAATCCCCCTGGGCAACGTGGGATTGGTTAAAGGTGATCTTGGTGAAATGCTCGGGGACGGATTCCCCGCCCACCAGGAAGAAATCGTAGAAAATACCGCTGGTCTGGTCGTCCCAGGTGACGTCAACGGCGTACCAGTTGCCGTCCTCCATCTGCACCGCGTTCCAGGCGTGAGCTTCTGCGCCCTTGTCGGTGTAGCCCGCACCGGTGACGATGATGCAGGGGATATTCATCCGATTGCAGAACAGCTTGAAGGCCTTTGCGTAGCCCTCACAAACGGACAGCCCCTCCAACAGAGGGCCCACCACGTTGTGAGCGTTCTTGCCGTCTACGTAGCTGACGGTTTGGCAAAGATGATCGTGGAAAAATTTCAGCTCGTCGTAGACGGAATATTCGGGATAGAACTCCAGGGAAGACTCCAGGGAGGTCATCACGTCCAACACTTGGGTCAGGGCTTGCCGGTAGCTCTCTTTGTCAAAATTGCCGGAGCTTTCGGGGTTGCACTGAATGGTGATGGAGGAGACTTGGTTCCCCGCTATGGAAAGGCTTCCTCCGTATTGCACGCCCTTCATCCAGAACAGCAAGGGGTCGTCCAGCGAGGCGGCGGCGTAGGCGGGAAGCACCTGGGAGGCGATGAAGTCCATGACCTGCTGCTGGAACTCCTGGGTAGGACCCTCCGCGGGCAGGATGAAGGTGGGAATCTCCGAGGTCTCCAGGGTGAAGGCGGGATCTCCGGGCAGGGTGTTGCACACCGCCTCGTAGATGGTTCTCTGGAGATCGCTTTCCAGCTGGTCGTAATACGAATGAGAGGTGAAGGCCGCGTCCGTGTCGATGGGCTCAACGGTTCCGTAGGCCAAACGCTCCGAGGCGTAGGCCGTATCCAGGTGATATACCCTTTCCCCCTCTGCAAAAACGGGCAGAGATTGGAACAGCATCACCAAAAGCAAGCAGACTGGGAGAAGGCGGACTTTGAAAAAACGTTTCATAGCGGTCGCTCCTTTTATGTTTACGTGTACGAATTCAGTATACTCCTTTGAGAAAGGTTTGTCAAGGAAAAAACACAAAACCGTCCCGGGGGACGGTTTTGAAACGTTTTGGATGCTTATTCTGCGATAGCGGCGGGACCGTGCTTGTCGTGCGTATCAAAGCTGTCGTATTTATTGCAGAAACGCTCAAAATCACTGAATAGATCTTCATAATGCAAGTAGAAACCGGTGGCGGACAGCATACCGTCATTAAAAAGATCATAGATCGATGCTTCCAACTGTAAACGGAGCGCTTCGTTTTCTTGATCGAACTCCGTTTCTTCGTACGCCACAAACGCCGTTTTCAAGGCACATTCCCATGCACTGATGTAGAGTGCATCTTCCTCCGATTCTCGGAGTGTTTCGTAGAGGGCAATCATTTCCGCCACGGGGAGCTCCGTTTCGTGCGGTTGGGGCTTTTGGAACAGGTACAACACCCACCCCGTTGAGAGACCCGCCACCGCTAACACGGCGAGGGTGATGGAAAGAGCCTTCTTAAAAGGTGTCATGCGGTTTCTTCCTCCCAAAGTCGTAGTACAGGGATGATAAAGGGGCCGTTAGCTTTGCATTTGATACATTTTGTCCCTTGGGCGTTTGGCGTATGCGATTCGTTATAGCTATAGTTGCACAAAAGACAAAATACTCTATGATGACTTGTCCCCAAAGATGTGTAACGTAGAGTGTGAACGCCTTGGGCGTACCTGTAGATTTTAATATCAACGCTATTTCCAGTTCCATCCGTGTATTCTTCCGGCACGTAATTATAGTCGTGCTCGTATAAACCATAACCGCCCCACTTTGATCTGCAACGGATTGTATTGTTGGCAAGACTGATTATCAGGCCTGAATGCTCACATTTGCCGTCTCTCCAGTAGGTAATAATATCCCATACGTGAAGGTTCGAAATGTCTTCCGGAACGTTGTACTCTATCCTTTGCGTGTGGCTATCTGTGATGAATGCGCTCGGATCGTCAATCCAATAGGTGTTATCGGTGGAACTCATATACCAAGCGTACGAATGACAGTTATACAGGGCGGTTGGCGCATCTATTTCGATTGCATAGGGGAAAGTAGCTGCCATATAAGCTTGCACTCTGCGGATTTCATCTGCAGAGGCTTCAGAGTATAGCTTTGCGGTAACCTCCGTCCCGTCGGTTGTGTACAGCGTTGTCGTTGAGGAAAAGCGCGCCATTGTTGCGGAATCGCATGAAAGACTTGAATCGGTTGGAAGGCTCGGCAAAGTTTGTCCGGTTAGCGATGGCGAAAGAGGCATCTTGCATCCGGAGTCTGATTCGAGCCCGAAAGAGAACTCGTCAGTTGAGAACTCAATCTCTTTTTCTGCAACATTAGCTTCTGACGCTGCGGCGTTCAGAGTGAGAGTAGCTATGAGAAAGAATGATATTATCCAAAACCATTTGACGCTATTTTTTGATGTTGTTTCCATAGGATTCTCCTTGTGAATATTTTTGTCTGGCAACGTTATTGCGGTAAATATTATAACCGTGCATCGGTAAACATCGGACACACCTCCCAATCCTGCCTATAGTATACCATACCGTCCCTGCCGGGTCAATTGCAGAATACTACAAATGAAACCGCCGCAATTTGTATGTGTTAAACAAATTCGTTTTCGTCCTCTCAAAACCCTATTGCAAAACGGGAGAAAATGTTGTATACTGAAACCAACGAGCTTCCAAGGGAGGAACTGTGCAATGATCAAGGAATGGTTGGGTAAAAACGCAAGCGAGGTGGCAGAGCAGCTCATCGCCCGCAATCGGGAAAACGAATCGGACGCCGCCGTGGCGGGCTTCGGCGTGAAGGACAGAGTCTACCGCGCCACGGAGCTTCTCCGCAAGGCCATGTTTCCCAATATCTTCTCCGAGGAAGTGATCCCCGAGGCGTTTCTGCCCGCCTTCGTCACGGACAGTCTGCAGAAGGCGGCCATGCTTCTTTACGGGGTGATCAGCGAGGTCTATTGCTACACCTGCGGCGGCGACTCTCCTGTGGGGGTGACCTGCGGGGATTGCCAGGAGAAGGCGGACAAGGCCGTCTGTGCTTTTATGGATACTTTGCCCGAGGTGACTCGTTTGCTGAATACGGACATCCTTGCCGCTTATCTGGGGGACCCTGCCGCAAGGGGAAAGACGGAGATCATGCTGGCCTATCCCTCCTTTGAGGCGGTGAGCATCTTCCGCTTGGCCCACAGCCTCCACGTGCTGGGAGTGCCGCTGATTCCCCGCATGATGACGGAATACGCTCACCAAAAGACGGGAATCGACATCCATCCCGGGGCCACGGTGGGAGAGAGCTTTTTCATCGACCACGGCACCGGCGTGGTCATCGGCGAGACCTGCACCATCGGCAGGGAAGTGAAGCTGTATCAGGGGGTGACCCTGGGCGCAAAAAGCTTCGAAATGGATGAAAACGGCAACCCCGTCAAGGGGATCAAGCGCCACCCCGACATCGGTGACCGCGTGGTGATCTACGCAGGCGCCACCATTCTGGGAGGCAATACCCGCATCGGAGACGACAGCGTCATCGGCGGTAACGTGTGGCTGACCCATTCCGTCCCTGCGGGCAGTAAGGTATACAACACCCTCTCCAACAAGGAGAAGACTTAAAAAAACGCCGCAACGCGGCCGAAACCCGAACCAAAGCCGAAGAGCCGCGTCAAAACGGCTCTTTTTGCATTTTTGGCAACAACTCGGCAACAAAGCCGTTGTATGCTGTTCTTAAAGGAAAGAAGGGAGGCGTGACTTATGGCAAAGATCCTCATTGCGGAGGACGAGCCGGCTATCAACGATCTCATCAAATGGAATTTGGAGCTGGTGGGGCATACCTGCCACCAGGTGTTCGACGGCAGAGCCGCCCTGGAGGCCGCCGGGACGGGAGCGTTTGACCTGCTGATCCTGGATGTGATGATGCCCGCCCTCTCCGGCTTTGAGATCATGCCCCACCTGAAGGGACAGCCCGTGATCTTCGTCACCGCCAAGGCGGGGGTACAGGACAGGCTGAGAGGCTTGCAATTGGGGGCGGACGATTACATCACCAAGCCCTTTGAGATCCTGGAGCTGGTGGAGCGGGTGAAGGCGGTGTTGCGCCGCACCAAGGGGGAGATGAAGGAGTTTTCCTTCGACGACATCCGCGTAGAGCTCACCAACCGCCGCGTCTACAAGGGCGGGGTGGAGATCCCCTTGAAGCCCAAGGAGTTCGACCTTCTGGAGACCCTCATCCACAACCGCAACCTGGCACTCTCCAGAGAGAAGCTCATCGAATTGGTGTGGAACTTTGACTACGAAGGAGATTCCCGTACCGTGGACGTTCACGTACAGCGCTTGCGGCGCAAGCTGGGCATCGCCCACCGCCTGCAAACGGTGTATAAAACGGGATACCGCTTACAGGTATGAAAAACGGATCGTTTTTTATACCTGCAACCGCCCCCCACAGGGGGGCTACCGAGAAAAAGGACGTTGGTATGAAACTTCGATTCTGGCAAAAAGCCTATCTCCTCACCCTGGCGCTGTTTCTGATCTGTATCAACGTGGGTATTCTGTCGTTGACGGTATACACCCACGGAAAGAACGTTCGGGCCGCCGAGGAGGCCGTGAAGGCACAGCAATATTACGTGGCCATGTCCTTTGAGCGGGATATGGAATACCTGGAAAGCAACGGAGGCTCCGTTGCCCTGCTGATGGAGGGCTTCGGGGCTCATTACCGCGACAAAGGGCTTTCCATCGCCTTTTTGCAGGGGGAGGAGACCTTGTATTCCACCATTTCCTTCCCCTACGAGATGGAAAACGATACCCTCACCCACCTGGACGTGGAGGGGAAGCGGCATATCCTCATTTCCTCCTCGGTGTGCGATGGAGCGTATCAAATCATCATCGCCAAGAACGTGGACTCTCTGGACGTGGAGTTCCGCAGTCTCATGGTGCTGTATCTGCTGACGGCGTTGGCGGTGTCCTTGTTCCTGGCGGTATGCTTGTATTTCGTGTTGCGGAAGCTTTCCAAGCCCTTGGATTCCCTGCGGGAGACCACCGTGGCCATCGGGGCGGGGGATTTCTCCGTCACCGCCAAAGAGATGGGCAACGACGAGTTCACTCTGCTGGCAAAAAGCTTCAACGCCATGCTTGCAAAGATCAACAGCCAGATGGCGGATCTCGCCTCGGATGCGGAGAAGAAGCAAATGCTGGTGGACAACATGGCCCACGAGCTACGGACTCCCCTCACCAGCATATACGGCTACGCGGAATATCTGGAAAAGGCTCCCGTCACCGAGGAAAAACGGGTGACGGCGGCGCAATACATCATGTCCCAGGCGGGGAGATTGCAGAAGATCTCCGAATTGCTTCTGGACAGCGCCTATATCCGGGGCAACCCTCCCGAGATGGGGGAGGTGGCTCTGCACACCCTTCTTTCCCAGGTGGCGGCACAGCTTGCCTTTTTCGGGGAAGGACGGGGCGTGACCCTGCGGGCAGAAGGGGAACAGACCGTCATTCATGGCAACGAGACCTTGCTTTCCATGCTGTTCTTCAACCTGGCGGAAAACGCCGTGAAGGCTTGCAGTCAAGGGGGCGAGGTGGTGCTTTCCTGTAAGGACGGCCGAGCCACCGTCAGAGACAACGGCAAGGGCATGACGGAGGAGCAGATCGCCCACGTCACGGAGCCCTTCTACCGTACGGATAAATCCCGCTCCCGTGCAGAAGGCGGGGCAGGCTTGGGGTTGGCATTGTGCAAGCAAATTGTCGATCTCCACGGAGCGGAGATGAAGATATCCTCCAAGCCGGGAGAGGGGACGGAAATTTCCCTCACTTTTACAACTTGGCAACAACCCGGCGACGGGTTGGCAACAAACGGGTGATAAAGTGAAGGTGAAAAAGGGGAAAGGGTAGCGCGCAGGTCGGATGGCGGAAAGTCGTTTCGTAGCGTAACGCTTTGCTATGGAGACGAACCGAGGAAGGGCACAAATGCGACCATCTCTCCCGCACAGGGTACGGTGAAAAAACGCTTTATGCCAACCTCATTGCGCGGAAGTATGGCTTGATTTTAGTCCATGCATCATGCGTAATCGTAGGGGCGATTCACGAATCGCCCGTTCGGGCGCCCTCCCGAACCAAAGGCAACCCTTCAAATCTTTCCCGAAAGGAGTCCTATCCCATGAAAAAATTCATACTGATCGCAGTTTGCCTTCTGCTGGTGGCCTTACTCACCCTCGGGGTGTGTATGTACGCCATCGGGGAGAACAAGGACCTCTCCAAGCCCTACGACATGGGAAGCGAGATCACCGTGACACCTCCCGAGGACACCCCCACGGCACAGGAGCAAATGGAACAAAAATTCTCCGTCTACAACCACGTCACGGAAGAAAACGGCAAAAAGATCCTCACCCTTTTCTCCGAAGAACAAGCGGAGGAACAATGGGCGAAACGTGAAAACGGGGAAGACTTCCGCCTTACTTACGATGAAATTCTGTTTCTCATCGATCAGTCCCGGCGGCTTTACGAAAGCTACGATGAGATCGTGCTGACCAACGCTTCGGAATACGGGATCTTTGGCGAACCTGCCCCGGGCGCCTACGTGGTCAAGCGCAAGGACGTGGATCCTTCCGGGCTGACCTATATGGAGGAGCAGAAGGCGTGCGCCGAAGCAACCAGAGAAGTGGCACAGATCGCCGCTTACCGCGTTGCCATGCTGGATTCCCGTATGCGGAAGGCGGTTTCCGTTGTATTCGGATATTCAGGAGTTTACGGGAATTGGAACCAACTGTATTTTGAAGGGGAATCGTATACGGGGAACGGCATCGTGGAAGTGCAGTACGTGCTTTGGGCCATGGTCCCCGACGACGTGGAATGGGAGTCCGAGGAGGCGTACCGCACTGCGCTGAAGGAACAGCTGGAGCATTCTTCGTGGTCGGGTCACGTGCAGTGCGTCCATCCCCAAGTGCCCTACCTTTGCCTGGAATTTTCCTTCGGGGCCAAATCGATCCCCGGATGGATCACCGTTCTCGACGGCTCTATCCGTGCCTTGAAGTGGGGAGAGACCCCGGAATCCGATGACCGATACGGCCCCATGGAGCATGCCAAAAACGAAGGAGCCCTTTTGTGTCCCGATTCTTCCACAGCCCCGGCTTGGGAACTGCGGAAGTCCTATTTCAAGACGGAGAACGCTTCCTATGCGTCCGTCTATTTCAGCGGCGAAACCAACGGACAGCGGCATTTTAACGACGTAGCCTATTCCTTCTCCGTGGAGACCCTGGGGGATCTTGACACCGTTTTGAAGAAATGGAACGACCCCAAAACGCCCCGTATGCAGGCGGGAGATCTGCCGTATTTCGTGGCGGACCTGGGGAATGGCACCGCCGTAGCGGTGATTGCCCATCACGATTATCCCGGATATGCGTATATCTTCCCCGATGACGACGCAGGCTTTTATCTTCCCACGATAGGTACCCAGATCTTTTCCCCGGTATACAGAGATCCTTTTTCGGAAACCGTAAACGCAACCACGGAATTCGTCAAATGCCTTCCCGAGGAAACGCTTCACGCTATGTGGCAGCAGTTCGGAGCCGCCGTCATGAAACGCCATTGGCAGTCGGTGGACCTTATGGAAGTGAAGGACAAGTCTTATAACGGCTGGTATGCCACCTATTTCCGTTCCGAGGGAGAAACCGCTTGGAAGAAATACGACGAAGCGGTCACCTCTTTCTTGAACACCGCCAAGGCAGAGCTGGGGGAGGACATGACCGTGGAAGCCTGCATGGCGCTGGAGGCTTACGCCCGGCTGGAAAAGACGTGCAAGAGCATGACCTATTATTACGGCTTCATCCTGACGGAATGTGCTTATTTCCCGGATTCCTTCCGGGCACAGCTGATGGTGGAGCTGTTGAAGCAAAACAAGCCCAAGCTGCAAGCCCGTTGCACGAAGCAGGGCTTGACGGACCCCGGGGAGATCGCCGAGGCGGTATTTGCGGATCCGTCGTGTATGCGATGAAAGGAGGTTTCCCATGAAAAAATTCATATTGATCGCAGTTTGTCTTCTGCTGGTTGCTTTACTCACTCTCGGGGTGTGTATGTACGCCATCGGGGAGAACAAGGACATCTCCAAGCCCTACGACATGGGAAGCGAGATCACCGTGACACCTCCCGAGGACACCCCCGAGGCCCAGAAGGAAATGGAAAAGAAATTTTCCGTCTACAACCACGTTTCCGAAACGATAAGCGGCAAAAAGATTCTCACCCTTTTCTCTGAAGAGCAAGCGGAGGAACAATGGGCGAAACGCCAAAACGGAGAGCAGTTCCGCCTCACATACGACGAGATCCTGTTTCTGATCGGCGATTCTCTGCGGCTTTACGAGACCTACGACGCCATTGTGCTGACCAACGCACAGGAATATGATCTGCTGAACCCCGCAATGGGAGAGACCATCCATCCGGAGCTGGCGGAGATCGTCACTTCCTTCCGCGGGGAGGCGGACGAGCACTACCAACGGATGGCCGATGTTGGGCAGATCGCCGTCTACCGTCTGGCTTTGCTGGATTCCCGCTTGCGGAAAGCGGAGTTCGAAGGGCTCCGCTTGGACGGGGAGCGTTACGTTGATCGGGTTACCGTGGAGGGCGTTTCTTCCGAGCAGTTTGCCTTCGTAGAGCCCGACGGGGAGATGAGCGCGGGAGAGATCCTCTATAACCCTTCTTATCTCCACGGCTCCTATTGGGTGTTGATGCCGGAGGATGGGAAGATCGCAAACGAGGAGGCTTATCTGGAGTCTCTGGTGAAGCACCTGCTGTGCGCGGAGATCGGCGGAAACGTTCTTCAGAATTTTACCGCGGAATATCCCGTGCTGAAGCTGGAGACTTATCCATGCGTGGTGGATCCGCAGACCTTCGAAACCGCTTATATGCTTGAAGCACATCAGCCCCTGTGGGAGCTGAAGGCGTCTTACCTGAGTCCTTACCTATCGCCCTCTTCTTCCACGGCGTACTATCCCGAGCTGACACTCCGTAAGGGAGCCCACACCGCAAGGAAGCTGTTCCTGACCTTTGAGGTCTTCGGAGCCCTGGATCCCCGGGATGCCATTGTTGTCGCGGCGAAGACGGGAGAGCAGGTGGGCACCCTGGAAGCAGGGGAAGAATTCATCGAGCTAGACCTGAACAACGGTACCTCAATCCTGCTCCCGACAACCGACGCTTACGACGGAGAGACCCTTGCTGCCGCGGCCATGGTGGAATCCGCTTATGACTATGAAAGCAATGCCCTTCGCCTGTGCATCCCCAAAAGTCTGGCGGATGCGTTGCGGGATCTGGCTCTCCACGGTACTGCCGACAGTCCGTACAGCGATCTGGTGATTTACACCACCATCGGATAACACGATAAAAGGAGGTTTCCCATGAAAAAATTCATATTGATCGCGGTTTGTCTTCTGCTGGTTGCCTTACTCACTCTCGGGGTATGTATGTACGCCATCGGGGAGAACAAGGACATCTCCAAGCCCTACGACATGGGAAGCGAGATCACCGTGACACCTCCCGAGGACACTCCCACGGCACAGGAGCAAATGGAACAAAAATTCTCCGTCTACAACCACGTGACGGAAGAAAACGGCAAGAAGATCCTCACCCTGTTCTCGGAGGAACAAGCGGAGGAGCAATGGACGAAACGCCAAAGCGGAGAAGACTTCCGTCTCACTTACGATGAAATCTTATTCCTCATCAACGATTCCGCAAGGCTTTACGAGACCTACGACGAGATCGTGTTGACCAACTCCTACGCCTACGGAATCTCCGAGCTTTCGGAATCCTCCTTGACGGGGGAACGGATTGTCAGCAACAAGGGGGATCTGACGGGGCTGACCTATACGGCAGAGAGAAGCGCTTACGAAAAATACAGCCGGGACGTGACTGCCATTGCTGCTTACCGCGTTGCCATGCTGGATTCCCGTATGCGGAAGGGATACAGAGTATGGCATTGTGCTTCCGGCATATACGCAGAATCTGTGCATCTGCTTTTTGAAGATGAAGTGAAGAAGCTCGTAGAAGGTTCTTCCGCTTCTCCTACGGGATGCATCTGGACTTTGATTCCCGATGATCTGGAATGGGAATCCGAGGAGGCGTACCGCAAAGCCTTGCGGGAGCAGCAGTCGCACGTATACAATATGTGGGGGCCCTGTGAGCATTCACAGGTTGCCTATACCTCAATAGTTTTTTCTATGGAGTGTTTCCAAATAGGGTTTATCCAAGTGCCGGAGGTTGAGGACTCCTCTTTTGCGCAAATTGTTGGCATTCGTTGGGGAGAGCCGGAGCCTTATGAGTCAGGGAGCAGCAGCCCTCATCAAGTGAATTTGAGCGGCCTTCTGTTCCCCGATAAAATGCTCGCTTGGGAGCTTAAGGGGAGCTATCTGGCATTTGACGAGGAAGAGCCTGCGGATCTTTACCTCTGGCGGAACGGTGGCAAGTATTCTACCCAACTGCAAGCCCTTTCCCCGGAAGAAAAGGCTTCTTTGCAGAAATGGCTGGGCGATACCGACGGGATCGTCGAACGATACAAGACTGCCGCGGAGTCCTATACCGTAGAAGAAGCGGGAGGCTATTTCCTGGAGGTGGAGCTGGGCAACGGGACTTCGTTGCTGTATCCGCCCTTGGCAACCTACAAGGGAGAATACGCTCTCGGTTGCTTTGTGGAGACGAAGCTGAGATCTTATGACACCTACGAAAACCTTTCCTTCCGCCCCTGCCTCACGCAGGAGTTCGTTCTGGAGCTTAACAGCTTGACTCTGCCGGATTACGAACGCTTATTGCCACCCCCACCGGTGGAATCTATGACGGGCGACGTTTTCGTGGCGTGGCAAACGGATACCATACCCTATTTGGTGCTGGGTGAGGACGGGAGGGGCTGTCTGAAGGGGATCACGGACGATAATCGGGTGCTTCCCGTAAAGTATGCGTTCCCGGACACAGGACGCTTGTACGTGTGGCACGAGGACGAATCCGGCGAAAAACAGATCCGGCTTGTTTTCAGAGAGTATCGGGACGGCGTATATTGCTATTGCGCCGAGGAATCCCAAGGGTTCGGTGCCTATAACTTCCCTGATATGGCGCTCTTTTACGCATACGATCGCTCTTTTTACGCATACGATCGCTCTTAATGACAAAAAGACCTTGCACCCCGCAAGGTCTTTTCGTTTTCCTTTCCGAAAACGGCAGTTTTCGGCAATCGGTTTCTTTGGAGGGTTAAAGGGAAGGATCCCTTACGTTCTCAATACAGCTCGTTTTCCGGGTCAATGTGGGCGCCGTTTAAGAGCATCTCAAAATGGAGATGGGGGCGTTCCGCCTTTTCCGAAAGGGCGGTGTTCCCCACGTAGCCCAGCACCTGCCCTGTGGCAAGCTGTTTCCCCGGGGTGATGCCCAGGGCAAGGTTGGCATCCAGATTGGCGTACACCGTTACCAGGCCGTACTCGTGCTTCACCGTGACGGTGACCCCCAAAAGGGGATCCTCTTTTACGGATTCCACCACCCCGGGGGCGTAGCAAAGCACCGGATCGCCAAGCTCTGCGGTGATGTCAATGCCTGCGTGGGTGCGGTAGTCCTGCATGGTCTGGGAGAACACCAGCTTGTCCAGGGCGCATTCCTTCTGTACCTCGCCGCCCTCCACGGGAAGCACGTAGGAAGGCTCCTCGTTGATCACGGGAGACTCCGAAGAGGTGTCCTCGGTAACACCGCTGTTTTCCCCGAACACGGGCTGCTCCTCGCTCTCCTCCGGGGGCAGGGGAATGATCACCTGGGGACGGGAGTTCTCCGGGGGCAGGATCTCCCCGAAGGAAAACTCCGGGGTGCTGTAGGACGGCAGTTGGTCGGTACTGCGGCTTAAGGCAAAAATGCTTGCGGTGGCCACCCCCACGATCAACAGCGCCATGGCCAGATAGAGGTACACGGCGTAGCGGGAAAGGCGGCCGCCGAAGGGGCCGTTTACTTGTTCTTGGGTTTCTTTGGGATCAAACATAAAAAACCTCCTGTTTGGTTTCGCGTCCTTAGTTTGCACCAAACGGGAGGTCTTTATTCAAGTTTCAAGGGAGAGCTTCGGAAAGTAAAAGGCCAGGATCTCCGTGTAGTCCTTTCCCTCACGGGCCAGAATGGAAGCGCCGTTCAGGCTCAACCCAACTCCGTTCCCTCTGCCGTGACAGAGGATATGTACCTTTTCCACTCCCAAGGAAAGGGTGAAGCAGGTAGAGGGAAGCCCCAGCAGGCTTTGCACCTGTTCCCCGGTGAGGGAGCCGCTTTCCCACTCCAACACCTGTACCCGCCCGAAGCGGTCGTATCCCCAGAACAGATCCTCGGGAGGGATCCGAGAGGGGATCCCCAAAAGGGAAAGCAGCTTTTCTCTTGAAAAGGTGAAGGCTTCCGTCACCCCCTCCTCCAGGTTTTTGACCCCTTGGAGGTAAGGCACCTCCACCCCGTAAACGCTGAAGGCGGAGGCGGTGTATTTCCCCGCGCTTTCGTGGAACAAGGCGGCGGCAGGACGGCCTTGGTAGGTGAGCACTTGCCCCGCCGTCTCCGCCGCGGCGGAAACGTTTTCGGGGGAGAACTCCGCCGTGGCAAAGCCCAGACAGCAAGCGGGATCGTTACATAAAGCGGCATTTTTATGTACGGGGGTATGCTCCTTGCAGTACAGCGCACGGCTGCGGATGGCCACGGCGATGGCCTTGCGGGCTTCCGTCTCCGGGGGCAGGGAAAGGGTCTCCATCACCCCGATGACGTAATCCTCCAAGGGCAGGGAAAAGATCTCCCCGCTTTCTGCATCCAGAACCCCCAGAAAGGGCTCCTCCTCCCGATCCGGGAGCAACGCGGAGGCGCGGGGCAGCAGTACCACGGCGGCGGCCAGAACAAAAAAACAAAGCAGATAGTTCTTCATGGGGAGGCTCGTCCTTTCCACGTCACTTGTCTGCTTTATTGTATTCCGTTTTGTACCCGTTTATGCTTCCGCCTCCGGAAGGTCTTCCGCCGCAGGGTGGGTCTCCAGCTCCAGGGAGTAGATGCGGGTGAAAATATAAATGATAAAGGCGATGGACAGCATGGCGTATAGGATCTCCGTCAAGCCGGTCTCTCCTCGGATAAACTCCCAAAGCAAGGGCACGTTGTAGGAGGACAGCAGGATCACCGCCACGTGGCCGATGATGAAATACCAGGTGGCGCCTCCCTTGCCGGTGCGGAATTTGGCCTCCTGCAGGAAGAACAGCATGGTGGCGATGATGGCAAGGATACGGTATCCGCCGTGGCTTGCCAAGGGCATGGTGCTGTGGTCGATAAAATCCCCCAGAATGCGGAAAGCGCAGAACAGCACGGGGAACAGGGACAGGAACAGCCCCAGGGCCTTCTTTTCGCTCAAGGGCATCCAGGCGGCCAACAGCAGGAAGTACACCGCACAGCCCAGGGCGAACAGCTTCACCAGCAGGGAAACGGTGGGGTTCACGTTGACCAGACGATCCTCCACGGGGGCAAAATAGGTGTAGTACACCGTTACGATCACCACGGTGAGAATGGCAAAGCCGCATACCGCGGAGCTGAAGGTCACCGAGGGGAGCCCGGGGGGAAGGGCAGGGGCGAGACGGCGGCCCAGCAGGAAGGCGATGATGGCCCCCGCACCACAGCAAAAGGCCGTGGAAATGCCGAACAATAGCTCACCGGAACGGCTGTCTCCCACCCAGAACCGTACCAGAACGGGTACCGCCGCCAACAGGATCAGAAACAGCAAGGAAAAATATTTTACACTTTTTGGAAGCTTGGAAACTGCCATACGGGATGACCTTCCTTTGAAACCGAGTTAAGGGAGAGAACGTCCTCTCTCGGGGGTATTATAGCAAAGTCCTGTCGGTTTGTAAACCGAAAAGGCGGTTAATTTACAATTCGTTCAAAAATACCCAAGTCGGCGTATGGCTTTGGATGTATGCGTAGGATTGCTTCGCCGACATCAAAAACGGCTATGGCCGTTTTTGGAACCTTGGGATCGAGGTGAGAGGGGGGGCGTTTCCAATGTCAGCGTGTCATCCTGAGGGAGCCCGAAGGGCGAGTCGAAGTTTTGCGGAGAAGAAAAGGCGTTTACGCCGTTCGGAGCAAAACCGAGACCTGCGATAGCAGGTTGAGGGATATGAGACGAGTCTGATGAACCTTTCCGAGGGTAAAGAACTGTTTATTGGTAACAGGCAGAACGGGAAACGGCTGTATCGAAAGAGATTCCCATACCCTCCAAAACTGCAAGCAGTTTTGTCCCTTTCCTCGGGCTAACGCCACTCGTCAAGGTTCGACGCGGCAGGGGTCTTGCTGTGTGTTCCTTTAGAAAGTACTGTGCGCCCTGCCTTGCTCAGGGTGACAAACGGACACAGCGGCTTCGTTCCGCGCGAGCCAGCCCAACGGGCTAGGTTGCTCAGAGGTGACAACAGAGGCGGGTTGGGTCTGTATATCACCTCATACCGCCGTGGTGAATTGCAGAACCGGGGCGTTATCGTTGCGGAAATGGTAGTAGGTGCGTTGCCACAGGTCGGTGAAGGGCTCCGTGGTGATCTCCACCCTCTCCGGGGTGACGGCGTATTCCTTGGGCGGACGGATCCACGTCATGAGGGTTGCATCAAGTTTCATGGTAATGATTCCTTTCACGGCAAGCTTTCAAAACACGTATTTTTCCATGCGGGCAAAGGCCTCCTCCACGCGAGAGAAGGGGAGCGCCAGGTTCAGGCGGATGTGGGTGTCTCCCCCGTGCTGTCTGCCGTCCTGCCAGGCAACGCCCACGTCCCAGCCCATCTTCAAAAGCTCGTCTAAGGTCTTCCCGTGGGAAGCCATCCATTCCTTGCAATCCATGAACACCATGTAGGTGCCCTGGGGCATGGCGGCGGAAACCCCTTCAAAGCGGGACGAGATGAACTCCAAAGCGTAGACGGCGTTACGGGTCAGCACCTGCCGCAGCTCCTCCACCCATTCCTCTCCCGCGGGAGTATAGGCGCCTATCAGGGCGTACATGGAAAGGAGGTTCATGGCGTTGTAATGGGAAAGGGAGGATTCTTTTTCCACCCTGTCCCGCAGTCTCTTATTATAAATAATATGGTAAGAACCCACAAGGCCCGCCAGGTTGAAGGTCTTGGAGGGGGCGTAGAGAGCCACCGTCCGCATACGGGCGTCCTCGCTGACGGACTGGGTGGGGATATGCTTGTGGCTTGCCAGGATCAGATCCGACCAGATCTCGTCGGACACCACGTAAACGTCGTGCTTGCGAAACAGCTCCATGGCCGTTTCCAGCTCCCATCTTTCCCAGACACGCCCCGTGGGGTTGTGGGGAGAGCAGAACACCGCGGCGTGGATATTGTTTTCTATGATCTTTTTCTCCATGTCCGCAAAGTCCATCCGCCAGACGCCTTGTTCATCCCGTACCAGGGGCGACAGCACTAAGTTGTAGCCGTTGTTCTTCAAAGCGTGGGAAAAGCCCATGTAAACGGGAGCATGCACCAGCACGTTGTCCCCCTTGGAGCAGAAGGTGTTCATCGCGGAGATCAGCCCGCCCAGCACCCCGTTTTCGTAGCCGATATGCTCAGGCTTCAGCCCTTCTACGCCGTTACGGCGGGTCTGCCAATTGATGATGGAGGCAAAATACTCCTCCCTGGGGTCGAAGTACCCGAAGGCGGGATGACGGATCCGCTCCGCCATGGTCTCGCACACCGAGGGTGCCGTGGGGAAATTCATGTCCGCTACCCACATGGGAATGGGGTCAAAGCCTTCCTCGGGGCTTCCCGGCGCCCAGCCATTCCCCAGGCCGTCCACCGCCAGGGCGTCCTTCCCCCGTCTGTCTATGATGGATTCAAAATCGTATTTCATCTTTATAACCATTCCTTTCGTAGCCCGTCGGGGCGGGCTCATGTTTGAAAAAGGATCCCTTTTTCAAACTTTTTGCCTCCCTGCCGCTTTTTTGACAGTATACCACATTCTTTTCCCTTCGTCAATCGTCCATTTTCGTTCCTGCGGCATATCCTGTATTGAGTCCCGAAAACTTTTTAGGAGGCATTCTTTTGAACAGACAAAATCCTTTTCAGAGAAATACCCGCTGTTGCTGTAACACGCCCTCCGGCGCGGCGGAGCAGGAAAATTGCAATTGCGGGTGCGGAAGCGAGACCTGCTTCTGCGTCACCTGCCCCAGAGGCCCCCAAGGACCGCAAGGAGAGCAAGGCCCCGCAGGGCCGCAAGGGGAACAGGGCATCCAAGGTCCTCAAGGCATTCAAGGCCCCGTTGGTCCCCAGGGCCCCCAAGGGGAAGCCGGCGCAGTAGGCCCTCAAGGCCCTCAAGGGGAACAGGGCATCCAAGGCCCCGCAGGCCCCCAGGGTGAACAGGGCGAGCAAGGCCCCGCAGGCCCCCAAGGGGAACAAGGCGAGCAAGGCCCCGCAGGCCCCCAAGGCGAACAGGGCATCCAAGGCCCCGCAGGCCCCCAAGGGGAACAAGGCGAGCAAGGCCCCGCAGGCCCTCAAGGTGAACAGGGCATCCAAGGCCCTCAAGGCATTCAAGGCCCCGTTGGCCCCCAGGGCCCCCAAGGGGAAGCCGGCCCTGTCGGTCCCCAAGGACCCGCAGGGGAACCCGGCGGCGCCATCTCCTACGCGGATTTCTACGCCATCATGCCCGACGACAACCCCCTGCCCATTCCTCCCGGTGAGGACGTGGCCTTCCCCCGAAACGGCGTCATCGCCAACACGGACATCGGCAGAGTGGAGGACTCCGTCTTCCTGCTGTCGGAAGCGGGCACCTATCTGATCCTGTACCAGGCAAGCGTTACCGAAGCAGGACAGCTGGTGCTGACCCTGAACGACCAAGAGCTGGATTACACCCTCACAGGCCGTTCCGCAGGCACCTCTCCCATGACGGGCACCACCCTGATCACCACCACCGAGGACAACTCCGTGCTGACCCTGCGGAACCCCGCAGAAAACGCCACCTCGCTCACTCTGACCCCCTATGCCGGCGGTAATCTCCCCGCTTCCGCCCATTTGGTCATCCTCCGTCTGGCATAAAAGAAAGCCCCGCTTTGCCGCGGGGCTACATCCTTATTTCAAATATCGATCCAAGAAATCATACCCCGCCTCCAAGGCATCCGGGGGAGGGCGGTGTCCCTTGCCGTGATGCACCAACAGAAGATGCTCCGGGTGAGCTTCGTAGCCTGCGGCCTTTTTCATCCGCTCCCCGGAGGAAGCATCGTCGTATTCCCCCGCCAGCAGGCAGAAGGGCTTGGGGGCGCAGGCGGACAGCAACGCGGTGTGATCCATGCCCTTTTCCGCCAGAGAGGGGGTCTTTCCGTCCCAATACCAGGGGTCGTCCCAGTTGGATTGCCCCCAGCCGAAGCCGAAATCGCTTGCTAAGATCGCCTTCACACGGGGATCCAGACAGCCTGCGTAGAAGGCCATCTTCCCGCCCAGGGAATGCCCTGCAATGCCCATGCGGTCAGCATCCACCCGGGGGTCGGAGGCCAACAGATCCAACAAGCACATGGTGTCGGAGGTCAGCTTCCCCATGCCCGTCAGCTCGGGATGCTCCTGCTTCAGCGCCGCGGCGGCGTCCTTCCAGCGGGTGAAATCGTCCCGCCCCTTGTCGCTTTGGAGATAGGTCAAATGGTAAGCCTCTCCGCAGAGGGCAATATACCCCCGCTTGACCAGATGCACCATCATTTCAATCCCCCCAAAGAAGGGCAGCGCCTCCCCCGTTTTGGGGTCAAAGCCCAACATTCCCTCGGGGTGGTAGAAAGGTGTGGCCACGGCGGGCGCGGGGAAGGTCACGTTTTTGGGGATAGCCATCATCACCCGCTGAAAGGTGCCGTCTGCCAGGGGCTGACGGTATTCCTCCAGGGTGTAATCCGGGAAGTCGTAGGCGGCGGTAAGCACCGCTTCCCCTGCCGTCTCGCGGACGGCGGGCAGTCCCAAAGCATCCAACCAGTTCCGTTTCATAGGATCATTCCTTTTCTGCGGCAAGCTCTGCCTGCCGACGCTGTCGTTTTTTGATCTCTTTACCAACTCTGCCAAGCAGGAACACCGCAAGAATCGCCGCCAGAGCGTTGACACCTGCGAAGTTCAGCCAGATGCCGTCCAGCCCCAAGGGCCACAATCCGCCCAACAACGCCACGGGGAACACCAAGGCCACGGAAACCGCCATCACCGTGGCAAACAAAGGCTTTTCGATGGCGGAGAAGAAGCTTTGGGTTGCCACCGCCAGCCAGCGGAACAGGTAGGCGAAGCAGAACAGACGGATGGCGTGGGTGGAGAGCTCCAGAAGATGCGCGTCCTCCGCGTCCACGAACAGGGATGCCACCGCGTCGGGGAAGAAGAACAGCAGTGCGGTGGAGAGCATCCCCACCGTGAAGTTGCCGATGAAGCCGCATTTTACGATGGACTTCACACGGTCGTAATTCCCCGCGCCCCAGTTGTAGCCGATGGAGGGGGAAAGAGAATCGCTGATGCCGTACAGCAAGGGCCAGCAGAGATCGCTGGAATACATCAGCACCGCGTACACCGCCACGGCGGTGGTGCCACCCCCTTCCCCGAAGGTCTTTGCCCCCAGGGCCATCAGGGAGATGTTCATGAGAATGGAGGTCACACGCCCTGCGATGTTATTCAAGAACACGGGAGAGCCGCAGGCGGCGATCTCCTTGAACATAGCAAAATGGAAACGGGGTCTGACAAAGCGAAACAGGGTCTTTTTTGCCAAGAAGGGGATCATCGCCACCCCTGCACACAGACACATGGAAATGGAGGTTGCCAAGGCAGAGCCCACCACGTCCATCTCCAAAACCAACAAGAAGAAGGACAAAAGCCCCACGGTGGCCAGGTTGGAGCCGATGTTGATGGCCATGCTGGTCTTTACGTAACCGCTGATCCTGAGATAGTTATCCATGGCGAAGAACACCGAGGAAAGAGGACTGCAAAGCGCGCAGGTACGGAGATACCGCACGGAGGTCTCCAGCAGAACGTCGTCCGCCCCCATCATACGGCAAAGAGGCTCCGCCGCAAAGAACATGATGCTCCCCATAATGAGAGAAGCGATGAAGATCATCAAAACCGAACAGGAGAAGACGTTGTTGGCGGTCTTTTTATCCTCCTTGCCCAGGGCGATGGAAATGGGCACGGAAGCACCCACGCCGATGAGATCCGCCAGGGAGAAATTGATCATCACCATGGGAAAGGCGATGTTTACGGCGGCAAAGGCACCCTCGCCCAGCTTCTGCCCGATAAAAGCACCCTCGATGATGCTGTATACGGACATGGCAAACATACTCACCATCCCCGGAAGCGCAACCACGAAAAACAGCCGCCAAGGCTTCATGGTGGCGTACATTTCCTCTGTTTTGTTTTTCATACGGAGCTCCCTCCCTTCCCTTCAAGGGGGTATTGTACCATATTCCAAGGGAAAAAGCAACAGGAAAAGGAGCCGTTTCGGTAAAAGAAAGGGCTCCCCGTATAGGTTATTTCAGCTTTTCCTCCAAAGCGGCAAGCTCCCGCCGCGCCCACGCCGCCGTTTCCCCTTCGGTGATGCCGTGGTCGGACGCCAGGGTCTCCAGAATGGTACGCCAGACGTCCGCCGCCTCTCCCGCGCGGTCAAGTCCCGCAAGCAAAAAGGCCAGGGAATACAAGGCGGAAAGATCTCTCGGGGACGATTCTGCCCGAAAGGCGTTGCGGTAGCAGGCCACGGCTTCCTCGTAACGGCCCAAAGCCTTTAGCCGCTCCCCTGCCTCGTATTGCCCCTTGGGATCGTCCTCGGGAATTGCCAGCCAAATGGCGGCCGCCCCTGCCCGATCTCCCTTGGCAAGCGCCAGCTCTCCGCGGAAGATCTCCCCCATACAAGGGGTCTCCATAGCGCGGATCATCTCCTCCGCCTCGGAGAAATCCCCCATATCCATCATAGCTTCCGCCAGCATCTCCCGCTGTTTCTCTCCGTTACAGTAAAGCTTGCACACCCGCAGGAAGGTGTCGTTCCCACTCCTTACGATCTCCCGCTCTCCCGGGCAAAGGCGGCGGTACAGGGAAAAGGCCTCCACGTCCTCGGGGGAAGCGGAAAGGGCTTGCTCTGCCATACGGCGAGCCTCCAGGGTGTCCCTGTTGATCCGCTTCAACAGCAGCTCGGCGTAGCGTTTCAAGGTGTCTGCATCCCCCGGTTCTTCCTTCAAAATACTCTCCAGCACCCCTTTTGCGTAGGCAAAGGAATCCTCCGTCAGCCTTTCGTGATAGAGGACGCGGTCCACCCGCGCCAGCTCGTCGGTGCGATCCACCAAAAACAAGCGGTCGATCCTGACGCCGAAGAGAGAGGCAAGGCTCGGGAGCAATCCGATATCCGGGGTGGTGGCCCCCGTCTCCCATTTGCTCACCGCCTGGTAGGAGACTCCCACCGCCTCCGCCACGGCCTCCTGGGTCAAGCCCCGCTCCTTGCGTAAGGTCTTGATCTGTGTTCCGATCTGTAAATTCATAGCAATTCCTCCGAAAAAAGATAGTTCATCGGCCGACGAACACAGTATACCCCAAATCCGCCTGTTTTGCAAGAGACGGGTATTTGAGCAAACTCCCCCGTCGGGGGAGTTTCATTCCCCTAAGATCAGATAGCGGATCTCCCGATGGAGTGCCTCCGCCGACAGCTCCCCTTCTATCTTGGGCTTGATCACCTCGCGGCTTTCCCGGGTATGGGGCAGAGAGGAAGCCAGAGCCAGGGCTTTTTCCCCCTCTCCGTTTTGCAGGTACAAAAAGCACAGCACCGCCCGCAGGGTGGCCTTTTGCTTTTCATTCTCGGAGCGGGGCAACCCTTTTTCCGCCAACAGGATGGCCTCCTTCGCCTTCCCTTCCATGGCAAGCACCGTGGCAAGCCCCAACAGCATTTCCGCTTTATCCGGGAACAGCTTCAAGGCCTCACGGTAGACCCTCTCCCCTTCCGAAAGGTTCCCTTCCTTCATCAGGCGGTTGGCGCGATCGTGGATCTTGTAGCAAGCCTCCTCTCCCCGCATTTTGTCCATCCCCACCAGGGAATCCAAGCTGGTTCCGAACAGGTTGGCCAGCCCCGGCAACAGGGTGACGTCGGGGTAGGTCTCCCCACGCTCCCACTTGGAAACGCTCTGGGAGGTGACGTGAAGGGCCTCCGCCAGCTCCTCCTGGGTCATCCCCTTTTCCAAACGCAAACTTCTCAGATTTTCCGCCAGATACAGCATCAAAAAACACTCCTTTCGTCTTTGCCCTTTCAGCATACCATACCGCGGCAGGAAATGCAAGAACGCAAAGGTTGGAGTTTTTACAACCTGCGGGCTCATTTTCAACAATTTGTTGAAAAGCAAACAACAAATTGATTCTTGATTTCCGTATCCCTATCTGCTATGATAAAAGCACACCGGTGAACATATGTAAACATCAGAAAGGAATGAAAACTATGCAGATCAAATTGGGAGAACAGATCAAAGCCCTCCGTCACAGAGACGGCAGGACGCAAGAAGACCTGGCAAACGCCTTGGGGGTGACCGCCCAGGCGGTTTCCCGCTGGGAAAAGGGGGTTTGCTACCCGGATATGGAGCTGATGCCCTCCATGGCAAATTATTTCGGTGTCGCCATCGACCTGCTTTTCGGCTACGACAGCGGGCGGGAGCAGAAGATCAACACCCTGGCGGAGCAGATCGCCGCCAAAAACCGAGAGAACAACGGCGTGGACGTATGCATGGATGCATGCATCCGTATGGCGAGAGAAGCCCTCATTGAATTCCCCGGGAACGAGCGGCTGACGTACTGCCTGGCTTCCGTTTTGTACAACGCAGGCTACGTGCGGTACGGGGAATTTCACCTCATCGACGAAGAAGGCTTCAACGTTTACGACGTAAAACGCCATCGGAAATACACAGAATGGCAGGAGGCCATCAAGCTTTACGAAAAGCTCCTGACCACCCTTCAGGAGGGGGAGCTTCGACACAAGGCGGTCACGGAGCTGACCCAGCTCTACCTGAACACGGGAGAACACGAAAAAGCCCTTGCCATCGCAGAGGCGGCACCCGACATCGGAGGTTCCAAGCCGTTTTTGAAGATCAACGCCCGTGACGGGCGGGAGAAGGCCAAGGCCTGCAGTGAAGCCCTTTTGGAGACCGCCGACGCCTTTGCGGGGCTGATCATCGGCACGGTGCTTTCCTACGAGCAGAACATGACCCCCGGGGAGAAGGCCCAAAGCCTGCAAAACGCCATCCGCGTTTTTGAGTTGGTATGCACCGGCGGAGTCTACGGAAGATACCACGCCTACATCGCCCGCATCTACACCCTGCTTTCCCTGTATCTATGGCTGGACGGCAGACGGGAGGAGGCTTTTGAGGCCTTGGACAGCGCCTTGGAACACGGAAGGGAGTACGAAGCCCTTTGCGGGAAGGAGAACGTTTCCTACAACGCACCCCTGCTGAGGCTGATCGCGGTAAACGGGTGCCAAAAGCCCTCGGATTACAGCCTTTGTGAAAGCCTGGCGGAGGATTGGCCCTGGTGGAGCGTCCAGGAATACAGCCTTGTAGCCAAGGACATCCAAGCCGATCCCCGTTGGGCGGCCTGGGTGGAGAAAACCAAGGGATAAAGCGCCTGACAAACGGAAAGAGAGAACAGCACGGCTTTTACCGCAATGTTCTCTCTTTTTTTGTGAAGGTTTCGCTCCCGCGAAAGTGAAGTTGTGTGAAAAATATCGCCGTATCAACAGATACCTTCACTTGCCCGCAGGGCAAACTTATCCTTATTATATTTCCTTATATTTCCTTTGCAAAACAACGTCTGCGCTTGTGCTGGCGTTTTTCAAACTGCCCCCACAGGCTGTGAACGGCGCCGTTGGTCTCCAACTGAGGCCCGGTCTCGCAATACTTCACCCCGTTTTGGATCAAGACCTCCGTGAGGGTGTCGATGATGATGGCGGGCACGCCCTTGCTCTGGTAGGAAGGCTCCACCGCTACGAAGAACATCTCCAGGGTATCGTTCTTCCCCTTGAGCGCCTTCAGCAGACGGAGGATCCCGAAGGGGAACAGCTCTCCGTCGCACTTCTTCAAGGCCTTGGCGATGGAAGGCACCAACGCGCCGAAGCCCACGATCTTGCCGGAGGCATCCTTCACGGAGCAGATGTATTCCGGTTTTACCAGAGGGATGTAGCCGTCCACGGCGTGCTTGATCACCTCGGGGGTGAGGGGCACGGTGCCGTACAGCACGGAGAAAGCCTGGTCGATGAGGTCAAAGGCCTCGAAGGCCTCCTTATAAAGCACCTTGCGGTCGTGGTACACCACCCGCTGTAAGCCGTACTTCTGTTCCTGATGCTCTGCGATCCTGCGGATCCGTTCATCGGGACGATCCGGCACGGAGATGCGGAACTCGATCCAGTCGATATCCTTCACAAGGCCCAGCCTTTCCATGTGCTCCAGATAGTAGGGGTGGTTGTAGAAGGTGATGGACATATTGAATTCCTCAAAGCCTTCCACCAGCATCCCCTCGTGATCCATATCCGTAAAGCCAATGGGTCCCATAATGCGGGTGAAACCCAGCTCCTTGCCCCAAGCCACCACGGCGTCGAACAGAGCGCGGGACACCTCGAAATCGTCGATGAAATCAAAGCGGGTGAAGCGGAGGGCGTTCTGCTTCCACTTCTTGTTATAAGCACGGTTGATCAGCCCTGCGATCCTGCCTGCCACCTTGCCGTCCTTGTAGGCCAGAAACAGCTTGGTATCGCAGAAATCGTAAGCGGGATTCTTGTCCCTGGTGAAGGTCTCCATCTCGTCCGCACCCAGGAAGGGAACGAAGTAGGGATTGTCCCGATACAAAAGGTTGGGAAACCGTACGAAGGTCTGAAGATCCTTCTTGGTCTGAACTTCCTTGAGGGTAACGCTCATAAATTATGTCCGTTTCTTTCGCAGTCCGCACAAAGGCGGGCGGTTGTGTTCGAAAACGTATCCCGAGCATTTGCCCCAAGCAAATCCTGCCGCTTTCGAAATACTTATATCACAATTTATTCAAAAAGTCAACAAAAATATTTTCCGACCGTGTTTTTTCTTTTGCCCATAAAGCCACAAATCTTTTGTGCTTTTGTGAAGCTGAAGGGGTTGCATTATTTGAAAAACCGTGTTATACTTAAAAAGAAGAAAAATTGTCTTCGGAAAAGGAGGAACTTTTTATGAAACGATGGACCGTTTTGCTTTTGGCCGCGCTGCTCCTGTGGAGCTGTGCATCTCCTGCGCCGGAAACCTCACTTCCCGCCGCGGAAAGCTCCGTTCCCACGGAAGAAAGCTCTGCACCGGAGGAAAGCACACCGGAGGAGTTTGTTCTCAGCGAGGACGTGGCGTTGATCGACAGCTTTATGACCGAGGAGATCGACCGCACGTTGAAGGTAAAGAACGTGTTTATGGATCTCCCCTATACCTTCAACCGTCCCGCCAGTGACAAATACCCCGACACCAATTTGGAAAAGCTTACCAACTGCGATACCATGGACGTGGTCTACGGGGGCAACACCTACGTGGGCTGGGACGGGGGGCAGCCCGTCACCGTCACCTTTGATCTCACGGGAAAGAAGCTTCCCATCGGCGACATCTCCGTGGGCTGTGCCCGCATTGCGGATTACGGGGTAAACCTTCCCCTTTCCGTTACGGTGCAGGCCTCCCACGACGGCAAGGAGTTCACCGACGTGGGGAAGATCTCCACACCCCAAAACCTTCCGAACACCACGAAATATACCTATTATTTCGCCTTCCCCAAGGCCTTGCAGGCAGAATACCTGCGGATCGTCTTCTCCATCGCCGGCAGCGGCTACATGGTGACCGACGAGATCTTCGCCTACCAATACTGCGAGGACGGTCTTCTGGAGGTCGGCCCCGACAAAAAGGTGGATTACCGCAACCCCATCAGCGATTTCTACGAATATAACCTGAACCTGGGAGAATCCGACGTGCAGGTCAGCCCCTCCGACGAGGATTACAGCACCTACCGCAACCTGGCCACCATCCCCGGAGTGGATTTCCAGATCCAACATTTCGATCCCTTCTTCCTGGGGCATACCAACAGCGGCAGGGAGCAATTGCACCTCCTCACCGACGGTGTCCGCCACGGGGACGACTCGGCGAAGGATTACTTCATCTTCTACCGGGGCACCGGCCGCCATTTGATCGCAGACCTGGGCAAGGTGATGCGGGTGGAGGGCTGTGCGCTGGCCTTCTGGGATAAACCCTCCTGGGGCATCGCCACGCCGCCCGTGTACTATATCAGCCTCAGCGAAAACGGCACCGACTGGGTCACCGTGTATGCGGAGCATAACCCGGAATACGGCGTATCCGCAAGGGTGAACGACCTGCGGGAGTGCGTGTTTGCCGACGCGTATCTGGCAAGATACGTGAAAGTCACCTTCCCCACCGTTCCCGACAACGGCATCTCCAGCTCGGTGTACCTGGGAGAGTTTGAGATCTACGGCACCAAGGATCCCGCAGGAGCGGTTCCCGCGGTGGAGGAGCAGGACACTCCCTACGGCAAGTATCCCGACCCCGAGAAGTTCGGCATCTCCGATATTTTGTGGGCAGGGGTGGGTGACGACTACGGCGTCGTCTGCGAGAACTACCACGTGATCACCGAGGACACCGCCTACCACTACCTCACCACCGTGGACAAAAACGGCAAGGCGGCAGATCCCCTCTTTGATACCTTCTGCTTCACCTCCCGCGGGTCTCTCAGCTGGTACGCCGACCGCACGGAGGGATATACCTAGTATCTTTCCGAGGTGTTCCGCGACGGGGTGAACATGGACGCCTTGGACGCCGCCCAAGGCAGGATCAACAAGGAAAAGGGCACAACCGTCAAGGCTCCCGCCTTTATTTCCGTGAACTGCCCCGTGATCGGGGATACCTTCGAAGGCAAGACCATCCAAACGGAGGAGGACTATATCGCCTGCATGAAATGGATGGCGGACAGCGCCATCGAGGCCTTCAACGCCAAGAACTACGAAAACGTATACCTGGCGGGCTTCTATTGGCAGGTGGAAAACCTCCGCCCCAACCATTGGGCTCCCGGAGCCGCCCACGATATCGAGACGGCAAAGGCCTTCAACGAATACGTCCACGAGCTGGGATATCTCTCCCTGTGGCTTCCCTATTATTCCTACCTCAACGGCATCTGGCACAGCCATTATTACGGCTTTGACATCACCTGCTGGCAGCCCAACTACGTCTTCTCCGCCACGGAGCCCACCAGAATGGATACCATCGCGGAGCTGGCAAAGCTTTACGGCGTAGGCATCGAGATCGAGTTCGAGGCCAGCCGTCAGAGCAAGGAGGTTCTGGCCCTTTACAGAGAGTATCTGGGTGCAGGCTACGAATACGGCTTTATGAACGGCATCAACGCCTATTACCAGGGCGCCGTTCCCGGAGCCTTCGTGACCTTCCGGGAGGACAAGGATCCCATCAATAAGACCATCTACGAGGAAACGGTGCTGTTTGCCCAGGGCAAATTGGAAAAAGATCCCCGCACCACGGAAACGGCAGACCTTTCTTCCTTCACCGACCACACCGTCACGGTGCAAAACGGCAAGAAGGCAGTCATCGAGCTGGGCGAGCTTCCCGAAACCGCCGTGCAGTTTGCGTTGACTCCCTTGTACGGCACGGTACGGCTGAATCCCGACGGCGATCTCACCTACCTGGCCATGCGGGGCTACGCAGGGAAGGATACCGTCAAGATCACTCTTTACGACGGCAAGGGCGGCAGTAAGACCATTACCATCGACGTTACCGTCACAGAATGATTAAAAATTGAAAAAGCAGGGCATCCTATTCACAAGAATATTGTGAAAGGATGCTTTTTGCTATGGTAGAACAAGATACGATCAAGCTGCTGCGGGAATGCGACGCAGGTATTAAAATGGGAGTCTCCTCCATCGAGGACGTGATGGGGGCGGTCCGCTCCCACAACCTGAAGACCCTGCTTTCCGATTGCCGGGCACAGCACGACAAGCTGGACGGGGAGCTTCAATCCCTGCTTGACAAATACGGAGACGAAGGGAAAACGCCTAACCCCATCGCCAAGGGGATGTCCAAAATGAAAACGGGGATGAAGCTGGGGCTGGAGGAATCCGACGCCACCGTGGCGGATCTCATCACCGACGGGTGCAACATGGGGGTCAAATCCTTAAACCGCTACCTGAACCAATACAAGGCCGCCGACGAGGTCTCCAAGGATATCGCCAAGCGGCTGATCAATCTGGAGGAAAAGCTGGCCATCGATATCCGCAGCTATCTGTAACGTATTTTCCCGGGATACCGCCACGTTATCGGAAACAATTTGGTCATAAACTTTACAAACCCATAACATCCCTTGGGCAAAACGCACGAAAAGCGGGTGCAACATTATGCCATTTTGACGATTGAAAAAGTTCTTGTTTCGTGGTATGATATGGTATCACAAAAAGGGACGTATGCCGCTTTCTTGTTTTTGGTGTGCGCTCCGAAAAAATTTATGGAGGAAACAAGATGAAAAAACTGTTGGCATTGACCTTGGCAGTTATGATGCTGTTCACTTTGGTCGCATGCGCATCCGACCCCGCTGAGACTTCTTCTCAGGCACCTGCTACCTCTTCTGAGGCACCTGCTACCTCTTCCGAAGCTCCCGAAGCTTCTTCCGAGGAGCCCGAGGCTTCTTCCGAGGAGCCCGAAGCTTCTTCCGAGGAGCCCGAAGCTTCTTCCGAAGAACCCGTTGAGTCTTCCGAGCCCGAACCCGAAGTTCCCGTAGACAACCCCTACGAAGAGCTTGAGATCGGCAAGGCTACCACCGCTCCCAAGGTTGACGGTACCGTAGGCGAAGACGAGTACGCTACCATCATCGACTTCGATGAGCTGGCTACCCACTGGAACGCTTCTTCCATCGGCGAAGACCTGGGCATCTACGAAGCAGTTCTGTACCTGAGCTGGGACGAAGACTACCTTTACACCTGCGTAGAGGTTATGGTTGGCGGCCCCAGAACCTACGACAACCCTGACTTCGCTGCCGTTGCTCCCCACATCTTCCACCGTCGTCACGTTATGACCGCAATCGTTCTGGGCGATCCCTGCCTGCCCAAGTATCAGCCCGCTAACGGCACCGATTGGCCTTGGGGCGACGCTTACAGCTCCAACCTGGCTAACGAGTGGTCCATCTCCGCTCAGCCCGACGGCTCTCCCATCAAGGCTGACCACTTCGGTGCTGTGACCTCCGGCGAAGGCTTCGATTACAAGATCGGCGTTTCCGGCTACGACCGCGAGTACTACGAGCAGAGAATTCCGTGGGCTGCACTGAACAACGGTGCTACCTTCACCGCTGAGACCGGCGTGAAGATCGGTTACGCATTCGTTTGCTGCCCCGAGGAAGTTGAATACGCAGAAGGCGCCGACACTTCCAACGACAAGTACATCTGCTTCGGCGCAGGTGTTACCGGCTACAAGAACTTCGGCGAATACGTTGGTATGACCCTGGTTGACTAATCAGTCATCATTGCTCCCCCGGCTTTGGCCGGGGGAGTTTTTTCTCTTGCAATTTACGTTTCTTCGTGGTATACTGCAACCAAAGAGACAAGGAGTGAGGATATGGCAGATAAGCGCGAACAATTTTACGGAGAAAAGCTTTCCCGTCTGATCCGCATGGAGACGGTGTCCGAGAGAGGACGGCACGGCGGGGAGAAATTTGCCGCCTTCCATAAGCTGCTTGCGGAGGAATACCCTTTGCTGTTTGCCCGGGCAGAACGTCTGGAATTTGAAGGCAGTCTGTTGCTTCGCTGGAAGGGTACGGATGCAGACCGCGCCCCCATTCTGCTGATGAACCATCACGACGTGGTGGAGGCCAACGGAACCTGGAAATACCCGCCCTTTTCCGGCACCATCGCCGACGGAAGGGTTTGGGGCAGAGGCACCCTGGACACCAAGGGCGGCCTTTCTGCCATGCTGGGGGCGGCGGAGGAGCTGTTGGCAGAGGGCTTTACGCCTAAGCAGGACGTATATTTCGTCTCCACCTGTACGGAGGAGACTGACGGCTACGGCGGAGAGAAGATCGCCGCCTACTTAAAAGAAAAAGGCCTCACCTTCGATTTGATCTTAGACGAAGGGGGCATGATCCTCCACGATCCCATCGGCGGTGCCGACGGGGTGTTTGCCATGATCGGCGTGGGGGAAAAGGGCTTTTTGAATTTGAAATTCACCGCCCGCTCCAAGGGCGGACACGCCTCCGCGCCGGGAAAGGACACCCCTCTGGTACGGCTGGGAAAATTTATGGCGGAGGTGGAAAAAGGGGATATTTTCCCCGTGGAGATCTCCCCTGCGGTGAAGGAGATGCTTTCCCGCTTTGCCCCCACCATGAAGGGGGTCATGAAGCTTGCCTGCGGACATACAGGGCTGTTCGGCCCCATTCTGCGGAAGGTGATGCCCGCTCTGTCCCCTTCGGCAGGTGCGTTGCTTAGCACCACGCTGGCGTTTACCATGTGCGGCGGCTCCGAAGGGGCTAACGTGCTTCCCGGGGAGGCCTGGGTGGTAGGCAATATGCGTTACTCCCACCACCAGGGACGGGATGCTTCCCTGGAGGCCGTCACCCGCCTGGCAAAGCAGTACGATATCGAGACGGAGGTTCTCACCGACGGCGGGGAATCTCCCATCACCGACCATCACAAGGCGGGGTTCCGCTTCCTGTCGGGGGCGGTGGAGGAGATCTTCCCCGGGGTCATCCCCGTGCCCTACGTCACCACCGGGGCCAGCGATTGCCGCTATTTCGGTGCCCTTTCGGAGAATTGCCTGCGGTTCGTGCCCTTTTTCATCGACAAACAGCAGTATGGCAGCGTTCACGGGGAGGATGAAAACGTAAGCCTCTCTTGCCTGCCCAAGGCGGTGGATTTCTACCGCTACGTGATCACGGAGTGGAAAACGGAGTAAAAAAACGGCTCTCATTTTGAGAGCCGTCTTTTCGTTACTTATTCTTTTTGGCCTTTTCCTTGGCGCGTTTGTCGTTGATGATCTGCATATGCTCTGCGGTGATCAGCTCCACGTCGTTCTCTCTGGCCCATTCCACGCATCCCTTGAGTACCAAAGGGAGGAACACTCTGGGCACCGCCAGCACGGTCTTCAAAGCGTCGTCGGTAAACTTCACCTTGTCGTCCGCTCTATCCGCGGCGTAGCGCACGGAAGCAAGGGAGGCCTCTCTCGCCTGCAAAAGCTCTGCGCGCATCCTGGTCTTGCGGTGGAACCAGAAGTTCTTGCTGTCCCTGTAACCGTAATCCACGGGCAAGGCGGGGAAATCCTTTGCACGGACGCCGTTGATGATGGCATCACGGTATTTCTTCTTCATGAGGATCTTATCCACCCGCAGGATGAAGTGTGCCCCAAACTTGCTGGTGATGCCGTTGAAGTCGTGGTAGGGCCCCTCGTAGCCGTTCAATTCCCCGGGAAGATCCTTGTCTGCCCCGTCCAGCTCCCGCATCCAGGTACATTCCACCGCCTGGATGGCATCGGAGAGAACCATAGGACGCTTCTCCCCCGTCTCCTCTTCCAAAAGGCTTGTTTCCAGCTTGAACTTGCACTTGGGCATCTTCTCCTCCGGCTTGTCCCCGGGCCAGGAAAGCTTTACCGCCTCCTTGAAGCTCTTGGGGCTGTCGTCGATGAAGTTCAGGGTGCATTTCCCGTTTTTCAGAATATTCTGGGCGGTGTTGGAGGAATTGCGACAGCAGAGAAGCATGGCGTAATACTCCTTCCCCGCTACGTAGTAGGGCTGTACCAGAGAATAAGGCCCCAGATTGGTGCTTCCGTCCTCACACAGGGTGCTGATGATCACCGTGGGCATAGGGAAGAACAAGGATGTCTGATAGAAATTGTCAACAATGCGAAGATTTTCAAAGCTACTCATAAGAAACCCCTCAAAATGACTTGTTTTTCTCAGTATACCAAGTTTTTCCTCAAATGTCAACCGCCCCCGGAGGAAGATTGACATTTGGAAAAAGCTGTGCTATAATGTAGGTATTCAAAAACTTGGAGGATTTCTCACATGACTTATCATCCGTTTCACGAGGTAAAAAAGAATTTCGGCTTCGGCTGTATGCGTCTGCCCATGCAGGACGGCGAGGTAGACACCACCGAATTTTCCAAGATGGTGGATTACTTTTTGGAAAACGGGTTCAACTATTTCGACACTGCCCACGGCTATTTGGGCGGCAAGAGCGAGACGGCCTTGAAGGCCTGCCTCACCTCCCGCCATCCCAGGGAGTCTTACCTGCTGGTGGATAAGCTTTCCTCCAACCATTTTGAGAAGAACGAGGATATCCGCCCCTTGTTTGAGGAAAAGCTGGCCGCCTGCGGAGTGGAGTATTTCGATTTCTATCTCCTCCACGCCCAGGATCGGAATAAGTTTGCCAAGTATAAGGCCTGCCACGCCTACGAGACCGCCTTTGAGTTGAAGGCGGAGGGGAAGGTACGTCACGTTGGCCTTTCCTTCCACGACACCGCCGATGTGTTGGATCAGATCCTCACGGAGTATCCCGCCTTGGAGGTGGTGCAGATCCAGTTGAATTACGCCGATTGGGAGGATCCCAACGTGCAAAGCCGCGCCTGCCTGGAGGTCTGCAACAAGCACGGCAAGCCCGTGATCGTTATGGAGCCCGTGAAGGGCGGCGCGTTGGTGAACCTTCCCGAGGAAGCCAAGGCGGTATTTGCTCCCCTGGGCGGCTCCTGTGCCCAGTACGCCATCCGCTACGCCGCCAGCCAGAAAGGCGTTTTCATGGTGCTTTCCGGCATGGGGAACATGGCCATGATGGAGGACAACGTCGGCTACATGAAGGAGTTCCGCCCCCTGGACCAGGAGGAGACCGCCGCCATCGAGAAGGTGCGTGAGGTACTTCGTTCCCTGGAGCAGATCTCCTGCACCGCCTGCAACTACTGCACCGAACGCTGTCCCCAAAACATTCCCATCCCCACCCTGTTCGGTTGCTACAACGACCGCAAGCTGTGGAACACCTGGATGGCGGGCTTCAACTACGAAAACGCCGTGCAGAAGAACAATCCTCCCTCCGCCTGCCTGGATTGCGGGCTTTGCGAGGAAGGCTGTCCCCAGCATCTGCCCATCCGTGAGCTTTTGAAGACCGTAGAAGCGGAGTTCACCAAGAAATAAGGGCTCTATGTCAATAGTTGGGGTAGAGTTAAAATGAAAAAGATTTTCAAGCAGCTGCCTACAAGGTGGCTGCTTGTGCTTTATGGGCGAAGATGTGCAAGATTCTGTTGCGGAATCGGGTAAAATTACGATAGCCGTA
>JAFXBC010000007.1 GCA_017516825.1 Clostridia bacterium
CCGTGCCGCAACAGGCGTACAGGGCGGGAGGATTAGGCAGCTTGGCCACCTTTTCCAACAAGGCCAGCAGGTCGTCTTCACTTCCCTCCAGGTCCTCGATGGAGCCGAAGATGCTGTTCCAGTACACGGGATTGCCCACTTGGTTCCTTTTGACCACGGAGACGATGTCCAGACAGCCGGACAGGGAGGCGACGGCGGCGAACTTCTCGGGGCAACGGAGGCCCAGCTTCCAGGCTCCGTAGCCGCCCATGGAAAGGCCTGCGGCAAAGGTATCCTCCCGCTTGGGAGAGATCCGGGGGAAGAAGCCGCGGCAGATTTCCGGAAGCTCTTTTGAAAGGAACGTCCAATAGGCGCCGCCCACCTTCATATCGGTGTAGAAGCTGAGATCCGCGTTGGGCATGACCACGGCGATGCCCAGTTGGGAGACGTAACGCTCGATGGAGGTACGGCGAAGCCAGATGGAATGGTCGTCGGACATACCGTGCAATAAATACAACACGGGATAAGTATCGGAGGTATCCGAGCCGCCCATGCCGATCTGGGTGGTGGTGCTTTGGGGCAGGATGACCTCCATGGTGGTGCATTTGCCCAGCACGTTGGAGAAAAATTCGACGGTAAGATGTGCCATGTTTGGAGCTCCTTTATATTTGATCTTTATTTTGGAGGATTTGGTTTATGACAGAACATATGCCCGGGAGGGAGACAACGACGGAGGAATGGCTGGACAGTCTTCCCTACCCCGCCTTTTTGCTGGATGACAGACGGTTCATCGTGTATCGGAACAAGGCTTCCCGTTTGAGAAGCTTTCACATCCGTATCCGCGCAAGGATCGACAGCTACGCCACCAAAAAGGCATCGGAGAGGATCCGTGGGATGGCAGTGGGGGAAGAACTTTTCTTTGACCTTACGGAGGAGAATTGCTACGGTGCGGTGATCCACCGCTTTGAAACGGGATACTGGGTAGCCATCCGCACCATTACCGCTCACATGGCGAAGTACGTGGCAGATCTTGCCAGGAGGATCCCCGGATTCTTTGGAGAGAGCATGGATGCCTTCCATGCCGCCTCCGACAGATACGCCTCTAAGGAGGAGATCACAAAAGCGCGGCTACGCTACAACAGAGTTGCCAGATATCAGAACGCCATGGCGGCGTATTTTGCCGTGACGGCGGGCGAGCTCACACAGGGCAACGCCCTGGAGCTGACAAGCTGTGTACATCCCATCCTGGATTGCGCTGTGAAGTTCTTGCGGCCCAACGGGATCAATCTTTCCGTCAAGCAGACGGTGTTGCCTGCAACTGCCATGGGCAACGCCGGTGCCATTCGCTTTGCCGCGGCGGCCATGATCTCCGTTGCGGCGGAAAACACCGCAGACGGGCGGATACGGGCGGAGACACGTCAGCTGGAGGGAAAGTTTGCGCTACATATCACCTTTGAGCCTGCTCTGCCCGAGGACGTGACGGAGCGGCTGTTGGAATGCTATTACGGCGGAGAGCTGTTGGAATCCGCTTATCGGGATATTTGCTTTGACCTGCTGTTGCTCCAGATGGTATCGGAAAAGATGGGTTGGAAATTCGGCGTGACCAAAAGCGGCTGTACCGACGGGCTGATCGCCTTGACCCTGTACATTCCCACCACGGAGGAGGCTTCTCCCGGATTGAACTGCCCCTTCTATCCCATGCCTTTGCTGGAGATCGCCTTTGCCAGACTGCTTTCCCCGAAGGAGATCGATGGAACGCCTTTATTGTAATGCATTTTTTGACGTTTGTCAATAAAAAGAGAACCTGCCGGCATGAAAACCGGCGGGTTCTCTTGCTTTTTAGTCGGATACGGTGACGGTTCCGTTTTCGTCCACGGTGATCTGCATACCGTCCTTGACGTACTGCAGGAAATCATCTCCCAAGGAATCGATCACGGGCATGGATACGTTTTCCAGCCACACGTCGGCCAGGATGGCGCCTGCGGCGGCAAGGGAATCGATGGGCTTGGAGAACAGCATACAGGCGGGCTGTCGGTTCATGGAGCAGGCGCAATACAGCACCAAGCCGCCGGTGGTGGAGCCGATGGTCTGGGGGAGGCACAGGGCTTTCCCCGCCATCTGCTTGCCGTAGAGATCGGGATTGTTCTGGTCTCCGCAGGTGGCGGTCTTGTCTCCGAACTGCAAGGCCTTCTGGAAGGAGGCAAGGGTATTCAGTCCCTCGTGGGAAACCACGGCTTGGGCGGTGACGTTACCGCTTGCAATGACTCTGCCTTGGAAGGTCTTCATACGTTGCCTCCTTTCGTGATCTGCTGTAAGATCTCGTCGTCTGTATAATACTTGGCGGTGGTATAGGTGCGAAGCTTATTGCTGGAGGTGATCACGGGCATCTTCCCGGACAAGGGGTTGTTCATATACATCAAGGGACAGATGTAGGAGGTGATTACGCCGGTGGCCTTCAAGCGGGGTGCGTATTCGGTCTGTTCAAAGGCCTTCAGAACGGCGGGAGCGGCGGTAAACACCGTGGGGATCAGCACCTTCTTGTTGCCTGCTTCCTTAAGGCTCTTTTCTACCTTATCCGTCCAATCCTTCAGCTGCTGCAGGGACATATGGGGACAGCCCATGAAGCAAAGCTTGGGCTTGGCGTCGGGGTTCTTCCACACCACGGGGTAGTTTTTGTAGACACGCTCCAGCTCTGCGTCGTCGATGACGTAGGTGCGAGCGTTTTCGTTTACAAGGGCTTTGCCGCTTTCCACAGCCTCGGGAGTGAGATTTTCGATGTGGTAGAGGCCTACCGCACCGTTGGAGGCGGTGGCGGCGCCGAAATCCTTCAGGTAGGTGCAGGCTTCGTCGTTCAGCTCGGTACCCAGCCATTTGTCCAGGCCTACCACGTAGGGAACGTCCTCCATGACCTTCATGCCGATGGCGGAGCCCAAAAGCTGTGCCTCCGGCTTTTTGGTGGTTTTGATCTCAATGATCCAGGAGGCTTTTCTGCCCTCGTCGGTGAGGAGGCCGAAATAAGGAACGTAGCCCACCACGGAGCCCATGATGTCCATGATACCGGAGTTACGGTTGCATCTTGCTCCCAAAACGGAGTTGGCGTACACCACGGCAGAGGATTCCGCCCAGGAAAGGACGTCGCCCTTTTGAGGCTTGTTCCCCACCTCGTCCATATAGCAGGTGCAGGTGAAGGCATCCTTTTCCATGAGGCCCAGCTTGTTCAGCTGATCCTCGTAGAAATCCTGGCGGGAATACATAAAGTGGTTGAAGATGAAATTCTGCAAGAAGTTTGCGGGGACGTTTTTGTCCAGGGGGCGGGGATCGGCAGAGAAGGTCTGCTTGGACAGATTCCCCGCCTCGATGAGGCGGTTCATCAGGTCGTAAACAGGGCCTAAGGCCTTCAGGCCGAAGGAGGTCACCAGGTGGTTATGCTTCCCGGTGACGGGAACCATTTTTTCCGCACCGAAGACCTCGCCGTATTTCACCAAGGTCTTCATGACCTTGGCCAGGGTCTCCCCCTGCTTGCCGTCGTAAATTTCCTGTTGTTCTTTGGTCAACTGCATCATTGTAAGCACCTCTTAACGTTTACAGTTTCATTGCCACGTCCCAGGCCTGCCAGATCACGGTACGCAGGCTTCCCACCTTGGAGGCGTCGCCGATGACGTGTACGCCCTTGGTGGTAACGGGAGCGGGGGTATACCCTGCACAGACGATCACGTTGTCGCAGGGAACCTCCGTGGTCTTGCCGTCCTTGCCCTGTACGGTCACGCCGTCCTTGCGGATCTCGGTGACACGGCTTTCCAGGTAGACGGGAGTCTGATGGAGGGTAAAGTAATCCCTAAGATAGCTGGTATTGGCAAGGCAGATCTTATCGGAAACGATGAGATCGTTCTGCATCTCCACGATGGTGGGGGACTTCCCTGCCAGGGACAGCTCGTAAGCGATCTCACAGCCTGTCAAGCCGCCGCCGATGACCACAACGCGATCTCCCACGGGTCGTTTGCCCAGCAGGTAGTCGATGGCCTCGATGCCCTGCTCCGCACCCTTAACGGGGAGCTTTCTGGCTTTGGCACCGGTGGCGACGATGATCTCGTCTGCGTTCAGGGAGGAGACGTCCTTCACCTCGGTGTTCAGCTTGACCTCGATGGCGGGATACTTGGCGATCTCACGGTTGTACCAGGCAATGAGGGCTTTGTCCTTTTCCTTGAAGGAGGGAGCCGCCGCGGCGATGAACACACCGCCCAGAACCCCGCTCTTTTCATACAGGGTGACGGTGTGGCCTCTCTTGGCGCAAAGGATGGCCGCCTCCATACCGCCGATGCCGCCGCCGATAACGGCGATCTTCTTGGTCTTTTTGGCGGGCTTGATGGAATACTTACCGGACTGCATCACTCTGGGATCCAAAGCACAGCGGGCGATGTGGCTGGCGTCGTAGATGGACTGAGCGTTTGCCACGCCCTTGTAATGGGCCATGTTGATGCAGGCGTTGTGACAGCAGATACAGGGACGGATGTCCTCCATGCGGTCCTCCAGCAGCTTGGTGACCCATTCCTGGTCCGCAAGGAACTGACGGGCTACGCCTACGGCGTCGATAAGGCCGTCTTCCACAGCCTTCGCACCCACGTCGGGCTCCATACGGCCTGCACAGACCACGGGGATGTCCACGAACTTCTTGATGTGGGCGACGTCGGCCAAATTACAGTTTTGGGGCATATACATGGGGGGATGGGCCCAATACCAGGAGTCGTAGGTGCCGTTGTCGGCGTTGAGCATATCGTAGCCCGCATCCTGGAGGTATTTGGCGGCCTTTTCGCTTTCCTCCATGTCGCGGCCGATCTCGGTGTAGGTCTCCCCGGGCAAGGCGCCAACGCAGAAGTCCTTGACCTTGGATTCCACGGAATAGCGGAGAGAGACGGGATAATCTGCACCGCACCGCTCTTTGATGGCCTTGACGATGTCCGTGGCAAAGCGGTAGCGGTTTTCGAAGGAGCCGCCGTACTCGTCGGTACGGTGGTTGGTATATTTCAAAGTGAACTGATCCAGCAGATAGCCCTCGTGCACCGCGTGGACCTCCACGCCGTCCACACCCGCTTCCTTACACATCAATGCGGTCTTTGCGAAGGCCTCCACGATCTCCTCGATCTCCTTTACCGTCATAGGGCGGCAGGTCACCTTCTCGGACCAACGGGAGGGAAGCTCGCTGGGGCTGGCGCTCTGGTAGGGAACGTTGATGATGGGCTTGATCAGATCCCGCACCACCGGCATATTGTGAATCATGACCAGGGGCGTGGGGATGGCCCAGGATCTGCCCATGCCTGCGGTGATCTGGATGAACAGCTTGGCGCCGGTCTTGTGGATCTCCTCCATGAAATCCTTCAGCTGGGCGAACATCTTCTTGTTCTGATACAGCCATTGGTTCATGAAGGTGCTTTTGATGGGGGCGATGCCGGGGATGATAAGGCCTACGTTGTTCTTGGCTTTTTCCAGGAAGAAGGCGGCGGCTTCCTTGTCGAAGTGGTTGCCGGTGTGCTCCATCCAGCCGAAAAGGGAGGTTCCGCCCATGGGGCACATGACGATGCGGTTTTTGATCTCCACGTTGCCGATCTTCCAGGGGGTAAACAGGGCTTGGTATTTGGGGTCCATGCTTGTATCTCCTTTCAAATTATGCACGCATGCCGTCCAGCAAAATGCCGAAGGCGTATTTGAAGTTGGTTACGGCTTCCTCCAGAGGGAGCCTTCTCCCCACCGCGTCGGCGTTGTAGCCGCGGATGAAGCACCAGATGGCGTAGCTCATCGCCTCGCTGTCGACCTCCTTGAGCAAGCCCTTGGATTTGCCAAAGTCGATAAGCTTGATGATCTCGTTCTTCCACCACAGATAATTATCTCCGAAAATAGAGTCACGCTGGAAGACGTAATCGTTCATTTTCATTTTCAGTTCGTAGGACATGATCAGGGTGTGAGCCACGATGTCGGTCACTTGGGTGAAAAAATCTCCCTCGGGATCAAACCTTACGCTCTTGCGGATCTGCAGGGCCAGCCGCTCGTAGACGATCTGCAAAACCTGGTCAATGTTACGGAAGCGGTTGTAAAACACCCGATTGGTGATCTCCAGCTCCTGCAAGACCATACGCACGTTCACCGTCTTGGCACCGCTTTCAAATGCCAGTTTCGCCGCCGCAGCGATGATGGTTTCGGACATTTCGTCAAAGATCAATTCTTTTTCCTGCATGGGAAGTACCTCCGAACTCTTGTCAGCACACTGTGTGCTAACCTGATTATACATGGATGAGAGAGATTTGTCAAGGGCATCTACGAAAAAGTGCTTACGGGGAAAGGCGTAAGCACGGTAAATGCGGGGTCAGTGGGAGGATTCCTTTGCCACGATCTCCTTGACGCGGCGGACGGTGTCCTCCAAACGGATATTTTCGATGGTATAATCGAAGGAGTCGAAGTAGGACATCTCCTCCTCGTAGCGGGACATACGGATCTTGATCTGCTCGGGAGAATCCCCTCTCCCCGTCAGGCGGCGTTCCAGCTCGTCCTTACCGATGTACAGAAACACGGTGACCACCTTGACCTCGTCCTTCAGAATACGACCCAGGTTGACGGCCCCCTTCACGTCGATGTCCTTGATGATGGTCTTCCCCGTTGCCAGGGCTTCTGCCAAAAGCTTGCGGGAGGAGCCGTAGAAGCTGGTATGGATGAATTCGTGTTCAAACAATTCGCCTTCTGCGATCTTCTCGCGGAACTGTTCCTCTGTGAGATAGTGATACGGGAAGCCCTCCACCTCACCCGGTCTGGGAGCGCGGGTGGTATAGGTGGGCATAAAGCCGAATGCGGAGTTTTCCTCTCCCAAAAGGGTGTTGATCACGGTGTTCTTCCCCACCGCGGCACAGCCCGACAAAATCACAAACATGGCAGTTTTCTCCTTTTTCTGCGCTTTTTTCCATTATAACGGCTCTTTTCTCAATTGTCAAGATATAGTTTGCCCTGCTTCACATTTTCTTTGGAAAAAAATTGTGCCAAAGCATTCAGGACGTGCTTTTTATCCCCGCTCCAGAGGGGGGCTAACAGGGTGCGCTTATCCCCGTCTCCGGTGATGCGGTGGATCACTACGTGGGGCGGGAGGCGGTTGATACATTCTCCCAGCAGGCGGGCATAGGCAGGAAAGGACATGGTGGAGATCAACCCCTTGCGGTAGAGGGCTTCCAGGTCGGTGCCCTTCACCACGTGGAGCAGATGGAGCTTCACCCCGTCGGTTCGTTTTCCCACGTGAGAGATGGTTTGGTACACCATTTCCTCCGTTTCCCCGGGCAAGCCCAGGATCAGATGGGTGATGACTTGGATCCCCCGGCTATGAAGGGCTTCCACGGCGGTATCGTAAACGGAAAGAGGATACCCTCTCCGCAGAAAGTCGGCGGTGGCTTGATGGATGGTCTGCAAGCCCAGCTCCACCCACACGGGCTTGATGCGGTTCAGCTCCTCCAGAAGGTCCAGCACGTCCTCGGGAAGACAATCCGGGCGGGTGGCCACGGACAGTACCGCCACCCGGGGATGGAAGACGGCCTCGGTAAACAGCTCCCGCAGACGGGATATCGGGGCGTAGGTGTTGGTAAAATCCTGGAAATAGGCGATATACAGGCCGTCCTTATTCTTTTTTTCGATCCTCTCTGCGGCTTCCTCGATCTGCGCGGTGACGGAATTTCCTTTTTGGGCAAATTCCCCTGCCCCGCTGCAGAAGATGCACCCTCTCGTTCCCAACGTGCCGTCTCTGTTGGGGCAGGTCATCCCCGCGGAAAGGGAGATCTTATATCCTTTTTTACCAAAACGGGCGCGGAAGGCTTGGTTCATGGTGAGATACATAGAGACCTCTTTGTCGTTTTTTACAAATTTTAGGTGAGTTGGAGTTGACTTTTGTAAAATATGTGCTATAATGAGAATACACAAAAATACTTAAGCAGGATGGCATTTTCTATGAAAACGTTTCCCATTGCAAAATTCAACGGCTTCCGCGGTGCAGACGAATTGGTAATTTACGATCAGGGTCAGACCACGGGAACCAATACCTACGGTCTTGAGGCCTGCGTGCTGGACGGCCGTGTCATCAAATACGGTAAGAATAACAACGAGATTCCCGAGGGGGGCTACGTGATCTCCGGCCACGGAAAAGCGGCGCTGTTTATCGGCGAGGCGGTTTGCATCGGTGCCAAGATCACCATCGACAGGGACAATATGCTGGTGTCCGCCGACGTGGATCAGCGTTCTTTGCAGATCAATGCGGAGGGAAAGATCCACGTGGTGCAGAAGCGTCTGGACGATTGTGTTGCCGACAAGGTGGATATTCTCCGTGACAAGGCGGAGGCCTTGATCGCAGAGGCCAAGGTAGCTCTCGAGGAGCGTCGGTTTGACGACGTGGATACTCTGACGGAGGAGGCGTACTATCACACCGCACGTTCCGTGGAGGGTGAGATCCGCGGGGTATGGCACCGTCCCCATGAGCATTCCGAGGAGGAAGTGGAGAAGACCATTCTGCGGTTTAAGGACGCGGGCTTCAACCTGATGCTGGTGGAGACCAACTACGAGGGCTACGCCAACGCCCAGAAGTGCGTTCACAACTACCTCCCCATCCGCAAGGGGTACGAGGACGGGTTTGACGTGATCGAATCTCTCATCCGCAACGGCAAGAAGCACGGCGTTAAGATCCACGCCTGGTTTGAGGACTTCTTCTACGGCGTCAGCTCCACCGGCTGTCCCATGGCCAAGGTACATCCCGAATGGATGGCTTGCCGGAAGGACGGCAGTCTGCTGCTGGATGCTTACGATGATTTCTACTTCCTGAACCCCGCTTTGCCCGAGGTACAGGAGCTGCTGTTGAACTCCATCAAGGAGCTGTTGGATCAATACGATTTCGACGGCTTGCAGTTGGATTACATCCGTTACCCCGTGATCCATGGGATCGAGCATTCCGCGGGCTTTGAGCCCGTGACCAAGGAAATGTTCAAGAAGGATACGGGAATCGACGTGGATGCTATCCCCGATACCGATCACGAGGATTGGAAGGCCTTCACCGCCTGGCGTGCGGAAAAGGTCACTCGCTACGTCAAGAGCGTGTACGATCTCATCGGGGAATACCGCAAGGCGGGCCGTGAGATCCAACTTTCCACCGCGGTGTTCGGCAATCCCGACGAGGCCGTTCGCCTGAAGTGCCAGGATTGGCGTTACTGGGTGAAGCAGGGCTGGCTGGATGCCATCTATCCCATGGCCTACCTCAACGACGCCGAGGACGTGGGCGCCGAGGTGGCCTACATGGTGAAGCACTACGGCGAAGCACCCAATATCTCCGGGATTGCTCCCATGTATAACCATTTGCCCGTGATCGAATCCACCAAGCAGGTGGAGGAATGCCGCAAGGCGGGAGCTGTGGGCGTGGCCTTCTTTGCCACCGGTTCCTGCTCCCCCGTTCAGCTGGAGAAGCTGAAGCTGGGCGTTTTCAGAAACAGATAACCATTACGAAAGATCCACCGCCTTGCAGGAGACGGTGGATCTCTTTTTTATGACTTATGTTCCAGGTACTGCAAAAGCAGGACGCAATCGTAGACGGTGAGAACGCCGTCACGGTCTAAGTCGCCGGACAGGCTATTGCCATCGGCGTTGCCTACCAGGATCTCCAGAAGCAGTTTTGCATCCTCGGCGGTGACGGTACCGTTTCCGTCCACGTCAAGGGCGGTGATATTCTCTCTGGTCTCGGTCTTGCCGCAGGAGGTACAGGATCTGCTTTCCTCGCCGAGGGAAGTCTCCTTCCAATCGCCAAAGGCGTGGGGCAGAAGCGCCGTGAGATCCGCGACGTAGGAATCGCCGCAGGAGCAGGTGTAAGAGGTGTAGCCCTCCGTAGTGCAGGTTGCGGGAACCACCACGGCGGTATAGGAATGCTCCAGTTTGGGTAGGATCTCCTGTTCCGTATGGCCGCAGACCTTGCAGGTTTTGGTCACACTTCCCTCCCCCGTACAGGTGGCGGGAATTGTGGTGGTGACGTAGGTATGGGCAGGCGCGGGGAGAACGACGATCTCCTCATAGCCGCAGAAAAAGCAGGTGCGGGACTTATAGCCGTCTTCCTTACAGGAGGTGGGTTCCACGATGGTCCATTCATCGTATTCATGACCGTAGGCGGGAAGGATCTTCACGTCCTCAGCACCGCAGATGGTGCAGTAGCCAACTCTTTTGCCGTCATTGACACAATCGGGGTGGGAGATGATAACGTAGTTTGCAAAGAGATGCTCGCCCGTGGGCTCCACCACGTTATTCTTACGGGTCTCACCGCAGCCTTCGCAGGATTCCAGAGTGTAGCCGCTCTCGGAGCAGGTGGGGGCAATCACCTCTGTCGCCACCCATGCGTGCTCATGGACGTTGATGGTATATCTGGAATTGGTGTAGGTTTCCTTACAATAGGTTTCGCCGTAAGAGCCCGGGAACACGTTGAAGGTCAGCAAGCGCTTGCATTTTGCAAATGCGGTGCTGTGGATGGTGGTGACCGTTTTGGGAATGGTGATGCTGATCAGCCCGTTGCACTGATAGAAGGCGTTCTGATTGAAATACTGAACGTTGCCCAGGAATTTGATATCTGAAAGAGAACGGCAATCGTAGAAGGTATAGCCGCTGATGCCGCGGATCTTTTCGGGGATCTCAATGGAAGTAAGGCCTTGACAACCCATGAAAGTGCAGGCAGCCATGGTGGTCAGCGTAGAGGGAAGGTCAATGCTCTTCAATCCCGAGCTGAAGGAGAAGGCTCCGTAGTTCAAGGTCTTGACACCCTCGGGAATCGTCACAGCGGTGAGGCTGACGTTGAAATAAAACGCACCGACGCCGATCTCCGTTACGCCGGAGGGGATGGTCACCTCGGAAAGTGCTTTACAGTTTTCGAAGGCGCCGTGTCCGATCATCGTCAAATCCTTGCTCAGCTTCACGTCCTTCAAATTGGTACAGCCGCTGAAGGAGAAATCGCCCAAAGTGGTGATACCGTCGCCAACTACGGCGTGAAGGATCTTCTCTCTGATGGAATACCAGGGCGTATAGACGTATTCCTTGTCGGAAGGAAGGTAGTCTCCCGCATCAAAGCCGAACTGCGCCGCAATGGAAAGATCCATTTCGTGGAACCAGTTCTCCATAGCGCCGGTACCGCTGATGGTCAGAGTTCCGGTGGCAGAATCGAAGGACCAGGTGACGTTGGCTTCGTTCCCTTCCCCGCCGCAGGTATTGTCGGCGGCGGAGGATACGATATAGACAGGCAAGGTTCCCATGAGGAACGTGATTGCCAGAAAAAACGCAACAAGCTTTTTCATAAATAAACGGTCGTCCTTTCTATGATCACGCACGGATATGCGTATTTTGTATTTTACGACATTTTCCGTGGTTTGTCAAGGGCTTTCGGGGGAATAATCCCCGGAGAGGCGGTTTATTCTACGGTGACGGTGATCACGATCTCGGGAGTGGTGGTATAGGCGTAATCCAGTACCACGGCAAATTGATCGGTGCCGGTAAAGCCCTCGTGGGCGTAGTAGGTAAAGGTACCGTCGTTGTTAAGACGCAGGTCGCCGTGGGAGGGAGAAACGGAAAGCTCCAGGCGATAGGGGCTTTCGGATTCGGAGGCCAGGCTCCCGTTGATCAGCCCGTCCTTGCAGGTGTACTCCGTCTTCCCCACGGTATAGGCGGGGATCTCGGTGGTAAAGCGTTCCTTGGCGAACAGGTAGGTCATATCGTAGACCGCACGCTTGAAGGGATCGGTGGATTGATAGCCCGCATGGAAGGCGCCGGGAACGCCGCCCTGATAGTACATCTTCACGGCATCCATATATCCGTATTTCGCGCCTGCGGCAAGATATTCCATATAACGGCGTACCTCGGCGGCGTTGTTCACGGAGTTCATCTCGATCTCCACGCACATCCCCAACTTGTGGGTCTTTTCGGCGGTGAGGCGGAGGACGTTGGGGTTATCCTTGTTGCCGAACATATAGTTGGGCTGCATACAGGCCACGTCGAAGCCGTATTCCTGCCATTTATCGTAGCCGGGGGCGCAGTACCACGGGATCCAGAACAGCTTCAGTCCCAGGGAATGGACGTATTCGGAGGCGTACAGGGTCAGCTCCTTTTCGTCGGGGTCGCCCAGCTGCAGGAACTCCTCGAACCAATAGAAGCCGCCGAATTCCAGGTTGCCGTAATTGCCCTCCAGGAAGCGGTTGTATTCTTCATCGATGATCCATTTGATGGCTTTTTTGCGATTTTCGATCTTGGAGAAGCTGTCGATGACGCCGTCCCCGTCGACGTCGCCGAAGTTGTTGAGGGAATTGTTTTCCAGCTTGGGGAAGGCATAGAGGATGGAGGTGAAGACGGTACACTTATAATCCTCCAGCTTCAATTCGTCGGCGACGATGCCCACCGCTTGGTTCAGGGCATCCATGTTCCGATCCTTGGTGTAGATATCGTCAACGTAGAACTGCCAGCCCTCGAAGGATTTTCCGTAATCGCCGTAATGGAAGGAGGTATAGGGCAGGAACAGGAAGCCGTCGAAGAAGGTATCCGTCAGCTTGCCGTTTTCGTCGTAGTAGCCTACGTGGGGCAGGTACTCCTCCACGGTGATCAAGGCGTTTTCGCCATGGTTTCCCTCTGCGTCGGGACTGCAATGGTAGGACAGAAGGACGTTGTGAACGTCCAGGAAATCCTCGGGCATCACGTAGCCCAGATCCTCCGGCTCTTCTTCCACGGTATGGACGGGCTTTTTGGCATCCTCCGGGATGGCGGTGGTGCCGTAGACCCGGATCTCATCGCAGAACACGTGGGAGGCCACAGAGAAGCGGAAGCGGACAAAGCGGGCCTTATACACGGAATCGAAGCTGAACTCTATTTTCTGGTAAATATTGGTACCTTGCGGGTTATTTTCCTCGTCGTAAAGCTTTTCCCAGTTTTGCCCGTCGGCGGAAACGTATACGGCGAGCTGCCGGGGCGGGATCACGCCGGAGGAGTCTTCCTTCAAGAAGCGGATCATGAAGCCGGAGACGGCAGAGGTGTGCCCGAGGTCAAAGGTGACGGTACGGCCCATGGAGCCTGTGAAATGCACCAATGCGGGATCGGAATAGACGGCTCTCACGCCAAGCTCACCGTCGGTCAGCTTGGGAAGGGCTTCAATGCTGTTATAGTACTCCGTGGCGCGGGAATCGTTGATCTCCTCCTCGGAGGAGACGTAGGGATGTTTCCCGGCGATCAAGTTGATCTTCTCGTCGGTTTGTTCTGAAGATGGCCAATAGTCCTCGGGGTCAACCTCGGGAAGGGTGGCATCGCCGTAATAAAGCCCCACGTCGGGGGAATCGGGCAGGTAACGGAGGACGGACAGCTCACCCAGGAAAAGCCAGGAGCTGTCGGAGTTTCCGAAGGTGAAGCGGACGTATCTGGCGGAAACGGGATCCTTCAGCTTCAAGCCGTAGGCAACGATGCCGTGGACAGTTTCGCCGGAGGGACGGTAGACCTGGCCCAGCTTGGTGTAGTTTTCGCCGTCCAGGGAGATCTCGAAGCAGACGGTTGCGGGGGTACCGATGCCGTAGTCGGTGAGGCGCAGGGCGTGGACGGTGAAGTCTGCAAGGTCAGCTTTCACCTCGCCGAGATCCAGCACAAGCTGTAAGCCCTGTGGACGCATATAGCCTGCCCACTGCTCGGTGTTGAAATCCGTAGCCAATATTCCGTCGGTCAGGAGAGAACCGTTGTCCTTATACTGATCGCTTGTGAGGATTGAGGAAGTATAGCTGCATCCCTTGGCCAGCTCCTGGGAACGCAGGGCGCGGTTCACCGAGGAAATGGAGGTAAATTCCGGCTCCTCATAAGGGTCGTCAAAGGGATCGTCGGAGGGTTCTTCCGAAGGCTCGTCGGAGGGTTCTTCCGAGGGTTCTTCCGAGGGCTCTTCCGAGGGATCGTCGGAGGGTTCTTCCGAGGGCTCTTCCGAGTTGGCGGGTTCGGAGGTTCCCTCGTCCGGAGTGGAGGGAATACCGCTTTCCTCGGCAGAGGAGACATCGGCGGGGATGCTCGGCTCCGCCACGTTGCCGCAGGCGGCAAGCAACAGTGCCAACACCAAAAGGGTGGAAAGCAGATATTTTTTCATAGAAAGCTCCTCCTCGGTCTGCAAAGGTTTTATTCTTTTTTATCATACCATACTTGCGGGTTCCTTGTCAAGAAATCGCCGCCTGATTTTGTGGGGATTTCACGAAAGATTCGTCTGAACTTGTTAATTTTTGTAGGGCGATGGGGAGGCTACGTCTTGACAGATAGGCATTTTTGTCGTAAAATAAGTTGAGAAATCTCAATCGTTACTTATTTTATACTTATTTTATATTCATACCCAAGGAGAACCCCGGCTATGTCCATGGAATTTCACAGAAAATTACCCGTTCCTCAGGAGATCAAGGAGGCCTATCCCCTCTCCGATGCCGTGAAGGCGCAAAAAGCATTGAGAGATCATCAGATCGCCGACGTTTTTTGCGGCAAAAGCGATAAATTCCTTTTGATCATCGGGCCCTGTTCCGCCGATTACGAAGACTCCGTAATGGATTACGTACACCGATTGGCAAGGATCCAGGAGGACGTGAAGGACAAGATCCTCATCATCCCCCGTATCTATACCAACAAGCCCCGTACCACCGGGGACGGCTACAAGGGAATGATCCACCAGCCCGATCCCAACGGAAAGCCCGATATGCTGGCGGGTCTTTTGGCCATCCGCCATCTTCACACCAGGGTCATTACCGAGACGGGGATGACCTGTGCAGACGAAATGCTTTACCCGGAGAACTACCGCTATCTTTCCGACCTTCTGGGCTACGTTGCCATCGGTGCGCGGTCTGTGGAAGATCAGCAGCACCGCCTCACCGCCAGCGGTATCGAGGTGCCTGTTGGCATGAAGAACCCCTCCTGCGGAGACCTTTCCGTGATGCTGAACTCCATCATGGCGGCACAGCATTCCCACACCTTTATCTACCGCGGCTGGGAGGTTACCTCCTCCGGTAACCCCTTGGCACACGCCATTCTCCGGGGCAGTATCGACAACGACGGCAAGTGCATTCCCAACTACCACTATGAGGATCTGATGAAGCTTTACGACGCCTACGCGGCCAAGGGGCTGGAGAACATCGCCTGTATCGTTGACACCAATCACTACAACTCCAACAAAAAGTACGAACAGCAGGTGCGCATCGCCAAGGAAGTCTTGCACTCCTGCAGACATTCCGAGAACGTACGCAGGATGATCAAGGGCTTGATGATCGAAAGCTACCTTGAGGACGGCAACCAGAAGATCGGGGACAACTGCTACGGCAAATCTATTACCGATCCCTGTCTGGGCTGGGAAAAGAGTGAGAAGCTGATCTACGACATTGCAAATCTGCTGTAAAGGATAGGTTTTTCCTATGAAAATGAAAGTGCCTTTTACCAAGCTCCACCCCAACGCGGTGATGCCCACCTACGGCAGCGCTTCCGCGGCGGGGGCTGATCTTTACGCTCTGGCGGAGGAGGAGATCCTCATTCCTGCGGGGAAGACAGTGTTCGTGAACACCGGCATTGCCATGGAGATCCCGGAGGGGTTCGTGGGGCTGGTGTTTGCCCGCAGCAGTATGGGGACCAAGCGGAATCTTGCGCCTGCCAACAAGGTGGGTGTCATTGACAGCGATTACCGCGGGGAGATCCGGGTGGTATTGCACAACCACGGGGACACCGATCAGGTGGTGCTTCCGGGAGAACGGATCGCTCAATTGGTAATCGTTCCCTATCTCACCGCAGAGTTTGAAGAATGCACTTCCCTTTCCCAAACGGAACGGGGAGAAGGCGGCTTCGGCTCCACGGGCAGGAAATAAGACGGGGTGTCGCTTTATGAAAAGGTATTGTTATGTCTGTTGGTGCTTTCGTTGCTGACCGTTTCCCTTTGGGGATGTGAAGCCGAAATTCCGGAGGAGATCAACGCCGACCCCAAGGACGTTCTGGAAGAAGACATTGCGTATCCTCTTTACGAATCCCTGGATGCCGACGACAAGCAGCTTTATCTGAACGTTTGCAAGGCAGTACGGGATCACAGCAGTTCTGCCACCGTTGGTGTGTTTGACACCGAGGAGGAGCTGGAAGAAGCGGCGGAACGGTTGAAGTACCTGTATCGACAGATCTTCTTTGAGCAATCGGATATTTTTTGGGTGGATCCTTACAACATCTCTGCGGATCACGTGCGGTCCCGAGGGAAGCATCGTTTGGTGTTGCGGCCCGCTTATCTGGTAACCGAGGAAGAACTGCCGGAGATGAAAGAGGCATTTGATGCAAAGGTAGAGGAGATCCTCGCCCTTGCCGACGGCAGGGAGAATGATTTCGAGAAGGCGTTGTTCGTTCACGATCACATTCTGAAAAATGCGGTCTACGATCACGCCCTTGCGGAGAGTAAGGAATACGGCTCCATGGGGATCAACGCTTACGGCTGTCTCATGGGGGGAAAGACTATTTGCAGTGGGTACACCTTGGCCTTTGACTTGCTGATGAAGCGGTTGGGGTATGAGTGCGGCGCGGAGTTCAACAACTACGGGCAATTCTCTTTATTTGACGGTCACGTATGGAACTACTGCAAGCTGGGAGACGAATACTATTACTTCGATCTGACCTGGGATGACACGGCTTTTGAGTCGGAATACTATCAGAAGCATTTGGAGTTCGGGTACACCTATTTCGGGGTTACGAAAGAGGAGCTGGCAAAATCCAATTTCACCCTCTCCGAGGATGCGCCTACACCGCCCTGCAACGGGAAGGCGTTCAACTACTTCGTATACAAGGGGTTGAATCTCCCTCTTTACACCCAAGAGGCCGCGGAGGCCGCCATCAAGGCACAGGCGGGACAGTCCTACGCCGTCCTTCGGTTTGACAGCTACGGAGAGCTTTTGAAGGCGCAATACGAGCTGATCGACAGGCAGAAGATCTACTCCATGGTGGAGGGGCTTACCAAGCTTTCCTACATGGTGAGCAAGTCCAATTTGCATTTGTACATTTTCTTTGAGGAATAAACAGAAAGCTGTAGTCGGTTTCGGCTACAGCTTTTTTGTGTGGGGGCAGGGGGAGCGGTGGAGCGGTGAGAAGCGCGCGGGGGACGGTGTACTTTCTTTTCGGAAAAAGAAAGTACCAAAGAAAACCGAATGCCGAAAACTTGCGTTTTCGGGAAGGGAAGGATTAGGTGAGTCGAATGAATTACACCCCTTCCCCGTTGAAGGCGGGGATGAAGCTTTCGGAGGCGACGGAGCCGTCCTGGATGAAGGCGTTTTTGATCCCCAGGCGGCAGGCGAAGTCGATGAGGGTATCGTATTCCTCCTCCGTGACGGTACGATTCAGCTCGGGGTAGCTTTCCAGACCCAACGGGGTGAACTGGCTCATGATGCTGATATAGATGCTGTCCCCGTAGGTTTGGTACAGGTAAGCCAGGACACGCTTGGAGTCCTCAAGATGGCCGGGAAGCAACAGGTGGCGAACGATGATGCCACGCTTTAACATGCCGTCACTTCCCCATTCCGTTTTGGGCTGTTGGCGGAACATCTCCGAAAGGGCGGCTTTGGCCACCGCAGGGTAATCGGGGGCGCGGGAATATTTCTTGGCCAGCAAGGGGGACATATATTTGAAGTCCGGGAGGTAGATATCCGTAAGCCCTTCCATCAGGCGGAGAGATTCCACCGTTTCGTAGCCGCTGCAATTCATCACGAAGGGCAGAGAAAAGCCTTGTGCTTTGGCGGTGCTGATCGCTTCTGCCACTTGGGGCAAGTAGGGGTCGGGGGTGACCAAGTTGATGTTATGGACGCCTTGGGAGGCAAGGCGGTAGAACAGCTCTGTCAGTTCGTCGGTGGTGATATACTTCCCCGCTCTCCCATCGGAAATGGCTCTGTTCTGGCAATAGACGCACTTTAATTGACAGCCGGAAAAAAAGATGGTTCCCGAGCCGTGCTCCCCGGAAAGGCAGGGCTCTTCCCACAAATGAGGGGCGGCACGTGCGACTTTGATGCGGGAGGTTCCGCCGCAGAAGCCGGGGGTATTGGTTCGGTCAGCGCCGCAACGGCGGGGGCAAAGGGTACATTCCATGGCGTTCCTCCTTAGTGTTTTTTACAGTATACCTTAGGAGGCACGAAAAAGTCAAGAAAAATATGTGGGAATGCTTGCAAAAAGGAGGATTTTCCTGTATAATGCAAGAAAGCAATGAAAAAAGGATGGAATGATACCATGATCTATTCTCAGCATACATTTGGTGAAGACAACGCCTGCCTGCTGTTGGGCAAGACGTATCTGGAAGAAAACGGCTCTGTTGCCATGCCTTGGTCGGACAGCGGCTTTTCCTTCCGTTTTAGCGGTACGGGGTTTATTTTGCATTTTGCTCCCTTTGCCGATCCTGCGGTTCCCTACGTTCGGGTCTGGGTGGACGGCAAGGCACAGCGGTTTGCCATTGCAAACGGCAACGAAAAGGTGATCTTTGAGGATCTGGAAAAGGGTGTACACACCGTGAAGGTGATGCGCGTAGTGGAGGGTATGGAATGTCTGTACGCCACGGAACTGACCTTGGTGGGTGATGCGCCCAAGCTGTTGGAGGCACCCCAGGAGAGGCCCTTGCGCTTGGCGTTCATCGGAGACTCCATCACCTGCGGGTACGGCGTTCTGGGCAATTCCGCACAGCCCGGTTACGTGACCTACGAGCAGGATTCCTCCCGTTCTTACGCTTACATAACAGCAGATCTCCTCAATGCGGAGGTGATGCTTTCCGGTGCTTCCGGCAAGGGCATCGTGGCCAACTGCGAGGGCAACCGCGAGGATATGACCCTGCGTCAGGCCTTTGCATGGCTGAACCGACAGGGCGGTGAGTGGAATCACTCTGTATGGACTCCCCATCTCACGGTGATCAACGCAGGCACCAACGATGCTTGGGGCGGTGTGAGCGACGAGGAGTTTATCGAAGCGGCCAAGCTTTTGATGGGTGAAGTGCGTGAGGCGTATCCCGAAAAGCCCATCCTTTACTGCTACGGCGTGATGGATCAGACCAAGATGGGGGCGGTGGAGAAGGCTGTTTCCCAGTTCAACGAGACCCACGGCAACGCTTATTTCCTGGGTGTGGAATCCATGAATCAGGTGCCCGGTGAGGTGGGAGGCGGCGGTCATCCCAATCTGAACACCTCTTACCGCGTTTCTGCCCTGCTGGCGGAGAAGATCAAGGAAATTCTGAAGTAAAAAAAGAGGGAGCAAGTTCACCTCCCCAAGTGAGGAGACGAATTTGCTCACGCTCTTTCGGATCGTTTTGGTTTTTACAGGTCGTCTGCGTCCTGGATCGGGGTATCGTCGTCACGGGGGACACCCGTGTAGCTACCCAACGGATCGGTTTCGCTGTAGAGACACATCTCACCGATGAAGTCGGTGGTCATATCGTAAAAGCCGTCATTGATCCTCTTCGGTGTGGAATGAATCGGGAAAGATTGTCGATCTTTTCTGTTCATAACAACATTTTCGATCGGTCGTTTTTTCGCCATATCATTTGCTCCGTTCGTCCGTTTGAGTGTTTCTCTTTCGGACACTCATAGTATGTGCGGAAGAAGAAAAGATATGTGCATTCCTTTTTGGAATTTTCTGTAAAAAAGAGAGGTTTGGTATGCGGATCATTGGAATTGATTTCGGGGACGCCAGAGTGGGCGTTGCCGCCTCCGACGAGACGGAGTTTCTGGCAAGCGCTGTTTGCTCCTTGAACGTGACCGGCGTAAACGACGCGGTGAAGAAGTGTGCCGAGAAGATCAAGGAGCTGGGCGGTGAGAAGATCGTTTGCGGTCTCCCCTACAATATGAACGGCAGTGAGTCCTTCCGTGCAGAGAAGACGCGGGTGTTCGCGGAGAAGCTGGTGGAGGCTACCGGACTTCCCTTGGAGTTTATGGACGAGCGGCTTTCCACGGTGGAGGCTTACACCTATATGAACATCACGGACTTCAAAAGCAGTAAGCGCAGGGCTGTGATCGATGCCATGTCGGCGCAGATCATTTTGCAGTCTTATCTGGACAAAATCAAAAATTAATTTTCCGTAAGGCTTGACAAAGTTTGTTTTTTCATATATAATGCATAACGTGCGCCGAGTACGGTGCGCGACTTCGGGGTGTGGCTCAGTTTGGTAGAGCGCCACGTTCGGGACGTGGAAGTCGAAGGTTCAAATCCTTTCACTCCGACCAGCAAAAAGAGCCTTGTCGAAAGACAAGGCTCTTTTTGCAACGAAATCCACCCTTACGGGTGGGTGAAATATTGCTTTCGCAATGTGAAATACGCCTACGGCGTGTGAAATTCGCCTCGACGGCGAGTGGGTGGATTTCATTTCACTTTCTGCGTAGCAGAAGATTTCACTTCGACGAAGTCGAAATTTCACCGTGAGCGTAAGCGAACGATTTCACTAAAAACGAACGGTTATGCAAGAGTTCGAATTCATACGTAAAAAACGGCAAAAATATCTTTTTTGTAGCCCATAGATGTGCGGGCTGATCGAAAAATCACCGTTATTGATACGGTTATCTTGACTTATAGAAGGTATTATTGTATTATGGTATTAACCATCAAAAAGGAGGATATTTTATGCGAAGATTTTTAGCTGTGTTGCTCTGCGGTGTTCTTTTGTTTTCCATGGTTGGGTGCGGAGACACGCTCGGAGCTCCAAAGACGTACGAGGAGCAAAAGGCGTTGTACGGCGACGTTATAGCCCGGTATACTTCCCTGCTTACCGATAAACGCGACGGTAAAGAGCTGACCGCTCCCAATACCGAAGAGATGGACGAACGGCAGGCCGCCATTGCGGAGGCTCTTTACGGCATTGCAAACGCCTGTGTGGATGGAGAAGCCGCAGAGAGATTGGGCTATGGTTACAAAGACCTTGACGGCAACGGTGTTCCCGAGCTGATCCTTTTGACACAACATACCGTCGTACGTGCTATCTTCACCCTTTCGGAGGAAAAGCCCCTTTTGCTTGAAGCAGCCTATGGGAAGGACAATTATTGCTATTTTGCCGCAAGAGATCGTTTTCTTTTGTCACGGAACGTTATGGGCGAGGAAATTGCCGAAACCACCTACTACACCTGCCGTGTGGATGGGGATAAAATGGTTTATGATAAGATCTACGGCACGGTTTATGATTTGACGGAAAAGGATATTGTTGAACGATTCATACTGTCGGACGGCAAAAGGACAAGCATTGATAAAGATACCTTTAACAAGCTGCACTGGGAACACAGTCAGGCTCTCGGTCCGGGATCCGGCGACGTCTTCAAGTATATGGCGCCCCGCATTCACTTGCCTTTGGCGGGAGCTGTCTCGGACGAGGGATTGCCCTTGGCAGATTTTTCCGACTATAAGACGATTTTGGAAACATATAAAGCAATCTCCGGCTGTCTGGAGGATTTTCAGACTTTGGAGTGGATAAAAGGGAGCTACGACAATCTCTTTTCCTTCCCGGATGATCGTTCTTTTGAATATTACACCCGTCTTCTGTATGCAACTTATCACGGTGGATCACGCATGGGGTACGATGAGATCGACCTCAACGGGGACGGTCGGAACGAACTGGTGCTTTTGAATCCGAACTACGATATCAACGCTATCTTTACCATGAAAAACGAGGAGCCGGAGTTATTGTATGCCGCATTCGATTCCGAGACCTGTTGGCTGGACGAGGAAGGCTTGATCCACGTTGATCGGGAGGAATACTACGAGCTGGAATACAGCCTGTACCGATTCACGAAAGAGGGAGACTTTTCCCGGGTATATTCCCTTCTGCTGGATGGAAGCGGAACCCGTTTTCTTATCCAAAACAGGAAGACGCAGGAGATCAGCTTTGAAAAATCCATGGAAATATACAACGACTACTGTCGTTACGAGGAACCTTTTGAAACCACGGAGCAGACCCGAATGGTTTCCAAGCTGACGTATACCCCGCTTTTTGAAGAGACGGAGGCCCCCGCTATCGGTGCCATGGAGAAGACATGGTATAAGAATGCCAAGCTGGAGAAGACCACAGGCAAAAATCTCGCAAACAGCATCACCTACCTGACCTTTGAAAAACTGACGGACACACAGGTTAAGGTGAACTTCAAGTACACGTTTATCTATTACTACCCCGATCCGGACAGGGAAAACTACATGAAGGAAGATATGACGGAATCCTCGCTTGAGGTTACAGGGGACATGGAAAACGGCGTGCTTCACTTTGAGGGAAGCGGGCTGATGGGAAGAATTGAGTTTTTCCCGGGCTATACATGGCTTATCGTTGAAGAAAGCACCGACGAACGGTTCCCTGTGGGTTACCATTGCTGTACGGAATACATTCCGAGGGATTAAGGAAAAGTCATGAAAACAAAAACCTGGATGCAAAAGAATATGCCTTCCCTATCGGGAAAGGTGATCGCGGTGAGCGGGTCCACCGGCGGGATCGGTGTGGAGCTTTGCGAGCATTTGGCGGCATTGGGGGCGGAGCTGATCTTATTGGATCGGAACCAAGAGAAGTCGAAAGGGTTGCAGGAAAAGCTGGAAGCGCAGTTCCCGGAGGTGAAGATCCGTCGGATGCGGATGGATCTGGAGGAGATGGCTTCCGTGAAAGTGGCGGCCTGTGAGCTTCTGAAAGCCCCATTGGACGGGTTGATTCTGAATGCGGGTGCTTACCATATTCCCCGTCATAAATGCGACACAGGGCTTGACAACGTGTTCCAGATCAATTTCGCGGCGCCTTACTATCTCGCGAGGGAATTGAAGTCCCATCTGGATGCAAGTGGCGGCCGTTTGGTGGCTGTTGGGAGCATTGCCCACAACTATTCCCAGACGGATCCCGAGGACGTGGATTTTTCTACCCGTGCAAAGCACAGCCTTGCCTACGGGAATGCCAAGCGATTTTTGATGTATTCTCTTTACGGGTTGTACGGTAAGCAGGGCGGGCTTGCGGTGGCGCATCCCGGGATCACCTTTACCAACATCACGGCGCATTATCCCAAGGTGATCTTTGCTATCATCAAGCACCCCATGAAGGTGATCTTTATGAAGCCTCGTCGGGCGTGTCTTTCCATTTTGCAGGGGCTTACCCAAGATTGCGGAAGAAACGAGTGGATCGGGCCGCGGTGGTTTGACGTTTGGGGGTTGCCCAAGAAGCGTGTCTTGAAGACCTGCGGCGAGAAAGAGGCAGAGTGGATCTGCCAGACGGCGGAGGAGGTTTACGAGGGGATGGGAACGCCTTAAGACCCTTTTTTGTAAAAAAGGGTCTTAAGAATCCCCAAAAAACTTCTCATGCCGAAAACTAACGTTTTCGGAAATAGAAAAGAGAGTTTCTGCAACTCTCTTTTTTGTTATATAGGCTCTATGTCAATAGTTGGGGTAGAGTTAAAATGAAAAAGATTTTCAAGCAGCTGCCTACAAGGTGGCTGCTTGTGCTTTATGGGCGAAGATGTGCAAGATTCTGTTGCGGAATCGGGTAAAATTACGATAGCCGTAGG
>JAFXBC010000038.1 GCA_017516825.1 Clostridia bacterium
AATAAACAGTTCTTTACCCTCGGCAGGGTTCATCGGGCGCACTGCTCTATCGACATGCTTGGTATCGGTTCCGCCCTATACAAAACGCCGCTGAAGCGTCGTGTTGGAACCTTGGGTGTTAAGCAAGCTGACTCGTCTCATATCCCTCAACCTGCTATCGCAGGTCTCGGTTTTGCTCCGTTCGCTACGCTCACCTACGCAAAACTTCGACTCGCCCTTCGGGCTCCCTCAGGATGACCAAGTCGGCACAATGCTTTTGGTTGAAGCGTAGTTTTGCTATGCCGACGTCAAAAACAGCTAAAGCTGTTTTTGTTGAAATTTTGTTCCATCCCGCGCGAGCCAACCCGCAGGGTTGGTATGCTCAGAGGATGACCAAGTCGGCGGACGGCCATTTACCGAGCATTATTGCATACCACCGACGTCAAAACAGCAAGCTGTTTTTAGGACCTTGGGATCAAAGCGTGGGGCGCACAGCAGTATACCGTGCATAACTATATACCGCCGACATCAAAAATTTCCAAAAAATTCTTGTTCCCCTCTTGCGCTTTTTCCCATTTTCGGCTATACTGAAAGGGTAAAGAAAAGCATTGGAGGTTACATTGCATGTTTGTTACGGAAGATATTCGTTATATCGGCGTAAACGACCGTAAGATCGATCTGTTTGAGGGGCAGTACAAGGTACCAAACGGGATGTCTTACAACTCCTACGCCATTTTGGACGAGAAGATCGCTATCATGGACACGGTGGACAAGGGCTTTACCCACGAGTGGCTGGACAACATCCAGAACACCCTGGGCAACCGCAAGCCGGATTACCTGGTGGTTCAGCACATGGAGCCGGATCACTCCGCCAATATTTTCAATTTTGCCAAGGCATACCCGGAGTGTGTCATCGTTTCCTCCGCAAAGGCCTTTGCCATGATGCAGAACTTCTTCGGCACCGCCTTTGAGGATCGCCGCATGGTGGTGGGCGAAGGGGACACCCTGGCGTTGGGCAAGCACGTCCTCACCTTCGTCACCGCACCCATGGTACACTGGCCCGAGGTCATCGTGACCTACGACAGCTACGACAAGGTCCTCTTCTCCGCCGACGGCTTCGGTAAGTTCGGTGCTTGGGATGCAGAAGAGCCCTGGGCAGACGAATCCCGCCGTTATTTCATCGGCATCGTGGGCAAGTACGGCGCCCAGGTACAGGCGCTCTTAAAGAAGGCGGCAGGGCTGGATATCGCCATGATCTGCCCCCTCCACGGTCCCGTTCTGAAGGAGAATCTGGGCTATTATCTCAATCTTTACAACGTTTGGTCCTCTTATCAGCCCGAGGAGGAGGGCATCGTCATCGCCTACACCTCCGTATACGGCCACACCCGCACGGCTGTGATGCAGTTGGCGGACAAGCTGAAAGCCAACGGATGCCCCAAGGTGGTGCTCCACGATCTCGCCCGCTGTGACATGGCTTTGGCGGTGGCAGATGCTTTCCGTTACAGCAAGCTGGTATTGGCTACCACCACCTACAACGCAGAGATCTTCCCCTTTATGCGTACCTTCATCAATCACCTGGTGGAGCGCAACTTCCAGAGCCGCACCGTGGGTCTCATCGAGAACGGAAGCTGGGCGCCCTTGGCGGCCAAGGTGATGCGTGAGATGTTCGCAACGAGCAAGAACATCACCTTCACCGACACCACGGTGAAGATCCTCTCCGCCGTAAGCGACGACAGCAAGGCACAGCTGGACGCTCTGGTGCAAGAGCTTTGCAAAGAATACCTTGCACAGCAGAGCGACACCGCCAACAAGAACGATCTCACCGCTATGTTCCGCTTGGGCTACGGCTTGTACGTGGTCACCTCCAACGACGGCAAGAAGGACAACGGTCTCATCGTGAACACCGTCACCCAGGTCACCAGCACTCCCAACCGTGTGGCGGTGACCATCAACAAGCAGAACTATTCCCACCACGTGATCAAGCAGACGGGGATCATGAACGTGAACTGTCTCACCGAGGAGGCCCCCTTCTCCGTGTTTGAGAAGTTCGGCTTCCAGAGCGGCAGAAACGTGGATAAGTTTGAAGACTGCACTCCCCTGCGCTCCGACAACGGCTTGATCTTCCTGCCTCGGAACATCAACGCCTACCTGTCCTTGAAGGTAGAGCAGTATCTGGATTTGGACACCCACGGGATGTTCATTTGCTCCGTTACCGAGGCCCGTGTGCTTTCCGACAAGCCCACCATGACCTACACCTACTATCAGGACAACGTGAAGCCCAAGCCCGAGACCGAGGGCAAGAAGGGCTACGTTTGCAAGATCTGCGGCTACGTGTACGAGGGCGACACCCTTCCCGAGGACTATATCTGCCCCCTGTGCAAGCACGGCGCGGCGGATTTTGAACCGATTCAGTAAGTTATAGAGAACGTTATACGAGAGGGAACCTTTTTGAAAAAAGGTTCCCTCTCGTGCTCTCCCACCAAAAACTTTCCCTGCCAAAAACTGTCGTTTTTGGAAGATGAGAGGAAGATTTTCATTTTCTTCCAAAACCCATGCACATGGGTTTTGGCAGGAAAAGTTTTGAAGATTCTTAAGAAACTTTTTCAAAAGTTTCTTAAGGCCTCCGTTTCCCTTGAAATAAACGCGCTTTTATGATATACTGCTCTAAAAGGAGGTGCGGATATGCAGTACGGAAAAACGGTGACGGGGAGATTCCTTTCCCGCCCCAACCGCTTCATCGCCCACGTGGAGATCGACGGCGCAGATACCGTCTGCCACGTGAAGAACACCGGCCGCTGCATGGAGCTTCTCACCCCGAACGCCAAGGTGGTGCTGGAGGTCTCTCCCAACCCCGCCCGCAAGACGGCTTTTGACCTCATCGCCGTTTACAAGGGCGACAAGCTGATCAATATGGACAGCCAATCCCCCAACAAGGCCTTCGGAGAATGGGCTTTGGCAAGCGGTTTCTTCGGGGCGCACCCCACCGTGGCGGCGGAACGCACCTACGGAAACAGCCGCTTTGATTTCTATATCGAAACGGAAGACGGCAGAAGGATCTTCGTGGAGGTGAAGGGGGTGACCCTGGAGCACCAAGGCTTACTGCGCTTCCCCGACGCCCCCACCGCAAGGGGTGCCAAGCACGTCAAAGAGCTGGCGGAGGCGGTACGGGAGGGCTACGAGGCCATGGTCTTCTTCGTAGCGCAAATGGAAGATTGCCGCCTCTTTTTCCCCAACGACGAAACCGACCCCGCTTTTGCCGCCACCTTGCGGGAGAGTGCAAAACAGGGGGTGCAGGTGTACTGCGTGAACTGCCTTGTCACCGAGGACACCATGAACATTTTTGAGTTTATTCCTGCGATTTTGGAAGGAGAATCCCGACTATGAAGCCTTACCTTTTGGCCCTTGACGAGGGTACTACCAGCGCCCGCGCCATTTTGTTTGACAGAGAAAGCCATATCATCGCCATGGCACAGCACGAGATCCCCCAGATCTACCCCCAGCCCGGCTGGGTGGAGCAGGATCCCATGGATATCTACGCCAACCAATACGCCTCCCTGACGGAATGCATCGCAAAAAGCGGCATCTCCTCCGAGGAGATCGCGGCTGTGGGCATCACCAACCAGCGTGAGACGGTGATCCTGTGGGAAAAGGCCACGGGCAAGCCCATCCACAACGCCATCGTCTGGCAGTGCCGCCGCACCGCGGAGATCTGCGGGCAGATGGAGGCGGAGGGTTTGGGCGACAAGATCCGCGAGATCACCGGGTTACGTCTCGACCCCTATTTCAGCGGCACCAAGATCAAGTGGATTCTGGATCACGTGGAGGGGGCAAGGGAACGTGCCAAAAAGGGCGAGATCCTGGCGGGCACGGTGGACACCTGGCTGGTTTGGAAGCTGACGGAGGGCAGGGTATTCGTCACCGACAGAACCAACGCCTCCCGTACCATGCTTTGCAACATCCACACGGGCGAGTGGGATGAGGAGATGCTTTCCCTTCTGGACATCCCCCGGGCTATGCTTCCCGAGATCCGCTCCAGCAGTGAGGTGTTCGGCTACTTTGAATGCATGGGGACTTCCCTGCCCATCGGCGGTATCGCAGGCGACCAGCAGGCGGCTCTCTTTGGGCAATGCTGTTTTGAGGCGGGGAGCGCCAAGAATACGTACGGCACGGGGTGCTTCCTGCTGGCCCACACCGGGAACACCGCCGTAGAAAGCAAGCACGGGATGCTGACCACCCTGGCGGCAAGTGCAAAAGGTGAGCCCTTGGAATACGCCCTGGAGGGCAGTGTGTTCGTAGGGGGTGCGGTGGTGCGCTGGCTGCGGGATGAGATGCGGTTTATTTACGAATCCTACGACAGCGAGTATTTCGCCCGCAAGGTCAAGGACAGCGGCGGGGTTTACGTGGTGCCCGCCTTCACGGGGTTGGGTGCCCCCCATTGGGATATGCACGCCAGAGGCTGTATCATGGGGTTGACGGCAGGCGTGGGGAAGAACCACATCATCCGTGCGGCCTTGGAGTCCATCGCCTTCCAGACCCGAGACGTGCTTTCCGCCATGCAGGCGGATATGGGCGGGGAGATCTCCTGTCTGCGGGTGGACGGCGGTGCTTCCGCCAATGATCTGCTGATGGAGATGCAAAGCGATCTTTCCGATATGGAGGTCTTGCGTTCCGCCAACACCGAGGCAACCGCCGCAGGGGCGGCCTATCTCGCGGGGCTTGCCGTGGGATATTACAAGGATCGGGAAGAACTGAAGACCCTGGTGGGGGTGGGCAAGCGATTCTCCCCCGTGATGGATGCAAAGACCCGAGAAGAAAAGCTTGCCGGCTGGCAAAAAGCCGTGAAGGCCTGCAAGGCGTTTACCGAGTGAGAGGGGATAAGAACCTCATCCACCGTCTGCGGAGATAAAAAGATCACTTTCCCCGGCTTATTTCCGTCCGCCGACGGTCCCCCTTCCCCACGATGTGGGGAAGGTGAAGCCCGCCGTTGGCGGGCGGAGAAGAGCTTTCTATATTCTCTCGCCATTACTTGTGTCTGCAAGCGACTGAAATCATTTTTTTCGCTCACCGCAGGTGAGCTCTTGCATTCCCCACATCGTGGGGAAGGGGGACCGATACGAGACGGAGAAAATCGTGTCCCTTCGCTTGGCAAATTCTCGTAGCGGTGGATGAGGTTCCTCATCCCGAAACCAACACACAGATTCCCCGCCGAAAAAAAGGCGGGGATTTTTTTATTCACGCTATTGACAAAACCGTTATAACTGTATATAATAGGCATATACAGTTGATGTGAGGTAACGGGATGCACGTATTCATCGACAACAAAAGCGGAACGCCCATCTACGATCAGATCTACACCCAGATCAAATCGCAGATCATAAACGGCAGCTTGAAGGAGGACGAGATGTTGCCCTCCATCCGCGGTCTGGCAAAGGATCTGCGGATCAGCTTCATCACCACCAAGCACGCCTACGACGAGCTGGAGAAGGAAGGCTTTCTCTACACCGTCCCCGGGAAGGGGTGCTTCGTGGCCCCCAGAAACCTGGAGCTTTTGCGGGAGGAGAATCTGAAGAAGATCGAGTCCCACATGGAGCAGATCGCCGTCCTGGCCGCCTCCTGCAACCTCACCAAGGAAGATCTGAAGGCCATGCTGGATTTCTGCATGGAAGACAAAGCATAGAAGGGAGATTTGAAAGATGTACGCATTGGAGATCCAAAACCTGCAAAAGAAGTTCGAGGGCTTTTCCCTGGACGTAAGCTTTTCCCTGCCCAAGGGCTGTGTCATGGGCTTGATCGGCACCAACGGCGCGGGCAAAAGCACCACCATCAAGCTGGTGCTGGATATGCTGAACAAGGACGGCGGCGTGGTGAAGCTGTTCGGAAAGGATCACAAGGACGACCTGCCTTCCGCTAAGGAGGACATGGGCATCGTTCTGGACGGCATGGGCTTCCCCGTGGGGTTCACCCCCAAGTATATCGGCTCCCTTTTGAAGGATATTTACAAAAACTGGGAGCAGGACACCTACCGCAGTCTGCTGGAGAAGCTTGACGTCCCCTACACCAAGGCCTGGGGAGAGCTTTCCACGGGTATGAAGATGAAGCTGAACGTGGCGGTGGCTCTGTCCCACCGTCCCAAGCTGCTTTTGCTGGACGAGCCCACCAACGGCTTGGATCCCTTTGCCAGGGATCAGGTGTTGGAGCTTTTGACGGAGTTCACCCGTGACGAGGAGCATTCCGTGCTGATCTCCTCCCACATCGTCAGCGATTTAGAGCGGATCTGCGATTACGTCACCTTCTTGGACAAGGGCCGCGTTCTGGTTTGCGACGAGAAGGACGCTCTCCTGGCGCGGTACGGCGGGCTCCAGCTTTCCGCAGAGGAATACGCCGCCTTGGGTGACCTTTCCCCCGTGCATCTGCGGGAAAGCCACAACGGCGTGGAGGCCATTCTTCTCCGCGAGGATCTGCCCGCAGGGGTAACGCCCCTCCCTGTGACGGTGGAGGAGCTGTTCGTTGCCATGGTGAAGGAGGCGCGGGAGGTATGAAGCGAGCCATCATTCGAGAACGGGCAGCGCTCTCCGACACCGCCAAGGTGTGGTGGCTCATCACCCTGTTCACCGCATTTTTGGGAGCGTATTTGGGAGGGAAAGAAGGAAGCGTCTTCCCCTCTATGCTCTGTTCTTTTTCCTACATGGGCCTTTATACATCATTGGCGGAGATTAACGCCACGGCGGAGTACATCCGGTTCACCGAGACCCTCCCTCTTTCCGCAAGAGAAAAGGTATGGGGCAAGCTGATCTACCACATGACCCGCGCTATCCCCATAAGCGCGGCATGCTTTTTGGGCTATCTCCCGGGCTTGGTCTCGGCCAACAGTTTTTCCACGGAGAAGCTATTGTCCTTTGGGATACTGCAATGTCTGCTCTGCTTCCTTCCCGTGGCAATATTTCCCCTCCTCACCGTCAAACGGGAGGGGACGCACCGTTCCAGGAAAAGCATCCTGCTTCTCGCAATTTGCGACTGCGGCGCTTTTATCTCATTGGACGAATTCTTCGACGGGGGCTTCTCCTTTGCGCCCCTGCCGTGGGCGATCCTGCTGTGTGGCAGTATCATCCTTTTCCTCATCGCCGCAGAGTGGGCGGTTTCCCTGTGGGAGGATCGTCCGTTGCCGTAAGAAACAAGAAAGGAACCGTCTATGAAAGGGCTTATCAAAAAAGAATTGCGGAGTCTGCGTGTTTTTACGTTCGTGCCCATGTTCGGAATTCTCATCACAAGTCTCACTTTTCTTTTATTGAATTTTGAAAAAGACCTCTCTTCCGCCATATCTTATGGCGGTCTGTCTTCTATCAGTTACACCTGGGCGGTGGGAGGCGCATCCACAGATGCCGACAACGGTTGGTTGGGGTGGATCGGTGTCCTTCCCGTGAGCAAAGAGCAGTATTTCAAGGCCAAAAGCATTGGCGCTGCGGTTGCCGTGTCCCTTGTGCTCCTGCCCCAATGGATCTCTCTCGCCATACGATTCTGCACCGACGACGATCTGACTCCTCTTGGACTGATCCCCATGTATCTCGCATTGCTTTCCAAAGCCGTAAACACCGTGGCCGACTGTCTTCCTCCCCCCATCTACACAAGAAAAAACCGAAGACTGTGGACTGTCCTCACGATCATTTCTTTCGTGCTGCCCTTAGGGAACATTCTTCTGGCCCATCTATTGATCCAATCGCCGAACGAATTGCTGTATTGGGTGCTGTTGCTTCTGCAGATCTGCGCCTGTTTGGTCCTTACATTCGCAACGGTGAAAAATAAAGCCGAGATGTTTGAAGGTTATCAGCTGGGGATCCCCCGGGAATTACAGAGAGAGGAGTAGGAACCTCATCCACCATCGGCGGAGATGGCCAAGGTTCTCCTTTTCTTGCTTTTTCCGCCCGCCGATAGTCCCCCTTCCCCAAAGGGGAAGGCGAGGGTCCGCCTTCGGCGGACGCAAAACGCCTTCTACTTTTTCCCGCCATAGCCTCGGATACGCAGGATCGAACGATTTTGCGCGCACACCGCAGGTGTGCTGACCTTCCCCACATCGTGGGGAAGGTGGCACGGCGTACACGCCGTGACGGATGAGGTTCCTCTCATCCACCCGCAAGGTTGTATCTCATCACGACATCGCCGTGTATATCATCAATGCGAAGCATTGCATCTCTCCCCCTACAAATCAAACGAAAGGAGCCGTTTATGAAAGGGCTTATCAAATACGAGCTGAAAAAGATGTTCTCCGTGTGGTGGTTGGTATACGTCGCGGTCATGCTCCTCGCTTTCTACGCATTGGATTGGGAAGCGTACTACGGTTTCTACTTTGCCTTGGCTTCCGTCCACGTTTCAAAAGGTGTGGGTGACACCACGCAGGCGGACGAAAAAAGCGGCTGGCTGGCTCTGCAAGGGATATTTCCCGTAAGCAAACGGCAATATCTGACCGCAAAGTATATTCGTTACGGCGTGGTATGCGCGCTGAACGTCTGCTTCGTTTTTACACTGATCGGGATCCGTTGCGTTTTGAACGACAACTTTGGCCTCCTCACCTTTTGGCTTCCGCTCATGGTACACCTCTCCTTGTGTATGGCAATCAGCTCTACGTTCCCCGAAATTCTGGGCATAAAGGGGCATGGGCTTCGGGCGTTCCTGATCAGGAACGGATCGCTTCTCTGCAGCGCGGGAAACGCTGTATCGCTGATCGTGCTTGTGAGCAATCCCGCTTGGGGAAACCGTCTCCTCCCCTTCGTCATCGGTTTTTTGGTGCTTGGGGCGGCCGTCTGCGTTCTGAACGTAAAAGAAAGGCTGGATCAGTTTGAGGACTACCAACTGGGGATCCCCTCGGAATTGCAGAAGAAGACGATTTTCTCGGAATAAGGCCCCCTGTTTCTTTACCGTTTCTTTGCCATCTTTTCGTAAATCGTGCAGGTGACGGGAGATACGTCCCAAAAGAATCCGTTTTTCGTGTGTTTTGCACCTTGCATTTACGGAAGAATTATGTTAACATAACATCATAAGAGACCTCTGTGGAAGGACGGTGCCGTTTTGAATCCCAAATTGCGAGAAAAAACAATGGAATCCTTATCGGCAGTTCTGCCCATTACGGGCATCGTGCTGTTCATCAGCATTTTCTTGGTGCCTATGGAAGTGGGCACGGTGATGCTGTTTCTGGTAGGGGCTTTGATGCTGATCCTTGGCATGGGCTTCTTCCAGTTGGGTGCGGAAATGGCCATGACTCCCATCGGCGAGGGCATCGGCCACCAGATCTCCAAGACCAAGCGGGTGTGGATCATGGTGCTGATCGGCTTTTTGATGGGCACTATCATCACCATCTCCGAGCCGGATCTCCAGGTGCTTGCCCAGCAGGTTCCCTCCATTCCCAACATGACCTTGATCCTGACGGTTGCCGTGGGCGTGGGCATCTTCCTGGCCCTGGCGGTGATCCGCATCAAGTTCCGTATTGAGCTTTCCGGGCTGTTGATCGTCCTGTACGTGGCTCTCATCGGCCTTTCCTTCTTAGTCCCCGGTGACTTTTTGGCGGTGGCTTTTGACTCCGGCGGGGTTACCACCGGGCCGATGACCGTGCCCTTTATCATGGCGTTGGGCGTAGGTCTGGCTTCCGCCCGTTCCGACAAGGATTCCGCCAGCGACAGCTTCGGTCTGGTGGCTCTGTCCAGCGTGGGGCCCATCCTTGCGGTGCTGATCCTGGGCTGTTTCTTCAAGCCCACCGACGCGG
>JAFXBC010000039.1 GCA_017516825.1 Clostridia bacterium
AAAACAGTTCTTTCATTTCGAAAAAGGTACATCAGACTCTTATGAGATCCCGCCTGCGGCGGTTTTGCTCCATCCACTCCGTTCCTTCCGCAAAACTTCGACGCGTGCGGAGATGACTGCAATACGTAGCCGCATCTACTACATTCCGCACTTGCTCAGGATGACGTCTTGAGATGAGGAAGGCTTTATTCCTTACAAAGTTACGTAAACATCCAACCCCACATAAAGATGACATCCTACGCATACCAACCCTGCAGGTTGGCCGCGCGGAATCGAACAAAACCCAACAAAAACAGCTTTAGCTGTTTTTGACGTCAGCGTAGCAAAACCACGCATAAACCAAAAGCCGTTCGCCGACTTGGTCAAAAAAAGAAAACAAGCATACCCCCGCGAAAGGGCGGGGGCACGCTTGCAACAAGAAAGGATATAACAAGGGAAAAATTCCCATGCGTCCGAAGATTATTCTGCCAGATACTTTTCCAGCAGAGAGTTGATATAAGCCGCCATGTCTGCACAACCGGAGAGCTGATAGCACTGATCGTACTCGCCAAAGCCCCAGATGTCGCTCTTGTAGTCTGCGCGGTAGTGGAAATAGGTGGGGCCACGACCAAAGAGACCGGTAGCACCGTTGAGGTAGACTACTACGGAGTAGTTGTTCACGGTGAAGTAATCCTCTACGTCAACCATTTCGTAGTCTTCGTTATTCTCAAGGTATGCCATCATTTCGTCCCACAGACCTTCTGCGGTGGCAACCTCTTCCTCGTTGTTCACGAGAACGCGGGCAACCAAAGTCTCGGTCTTGTCGTCCCACAGCTCGATAACTACGGAATGACCTTCCACGGCGTACTCATACTTACCGAAATCGAAGTCCTCGGAAGCCTTGTACAGACGGGTGTAGTCGTTTCTGTCAAACGTAGAGATGTCGCTGATATAATGGGCAGATTCACCCAACAGACCGTTGTCGGTGGTCAGGATGAAGGCACCACCGCGGCTGCCTTCGAACCAATAAGCCTGCCAGTAATCCTGTCCGAAGAACCAATAACCCGCTACCTGGCGACCCAAAAGGTTCAGCCCACGCTGGGTATCCTGATAATCGTCAAAGTTGGGTTCGCTTTCAAAGCCGGTGAATACCACCACGTGCTCAGGATTGCAAAGCCCGTCGGGGATGGTTACTGCGCTGTGAACCACGCGGATACGTTCTACGGTGGCGTAGTGCAGATCCTTGCTCAGGTTGAAGGAAGCCTCCGTGCCTTCTACGGGCATCCCGAAGTACTGCAGGTAATCGCCTTCGGAATAGAAGCTGTATCCGTAGTACTTGGAGGTGGTGCCGTCCAGGTTGTTGATGCGGATCACGTCGTACTCGAAGAACATCTCGCGGGTATCGGTGATCAGCGCCAGAACCTCCTCGTCGGAGAGGTTGAACCACTCCCCTGCTTCTCTGCGGGCGTTGAAGTCCGCGATCTGCTGGGGGGTGTAGAGGGTGGCGACGGTCTTGCCGTCTTCTTCGGTGACGGTGAGGTACCGGTCAACCACGGTGGCGGGAGGAGCGGGGGTCTCGGGATCATCCACGGGAGGGAGAGCCGTTTCGGAGCCGCCCACGCCTTCGATTGCGGGGGTCACGGACTCGGCGTCGATGGAGGTGGTGCCTTCTACGGATGCGGCGATGAACAGCATTCCGGAGGACAGCACGGCGCAGGCCACCAACAGGCAGAGAGCCGTTTTGAGGAATAAGCTCTTTTGGGTTTTCATAGGGTTTTCCTTTCTGAAAAATAGATTCCGCTTTCACGGTACCCCTATATTACCACGAGGATATATGGAAACCGTCATGGAGTTGTCATGGAGTTGTAAAATTTTCGGTTTTTTCAAAATTCTTTTTCCCGAAAATCAAATAAGCTGTGGTACCCTCTCCCAGGGCGGAGGTGAAGGTAAGGGTGGCCCCGTGGGCGGCGGCGATGCGTTCGCAAAGGGCAAGTCCCAATCCCGTGCCTCCCTCCTTGCGGTTGCGGGAGCGGTCGGTACGGTAGAAGGGGGTGGTGATGTGGGCAAGCTGTTCCGGGGTCATGCCGTTTCCGTCGTCCTTCACGAACAAAGTCTTGCCCTCCTCGGTGACCATGGCGCCAAGCTCAACGTGTCCCCCTTCGGGGCAGGCCTTACAGGCGTTTTCCGTCAGGTTGGTGAGCAACAGCTCCAACAGCAGCTTATCCCCCGACACCAGGAATTCCCCGCCTGTGACGGTGACGGTGAGATCCTTTTCGTGGGCGCGGGTGACGAAACGACTGCGGGTGGCCAGCAACAGCTCTCTTGCCACCAGCTCCGTGGGGGAAATGCGGTTTTCCCGGACGAAGGCCATATCCAGGAGGGTCTCGCTGATCTGCCTTAGCCGCATGGATTCCGACATGATGAACTGGGCCGCCTCGATCTTCTCCTCCTCGGTGATCCTGGCGGCGGAGATGTATTCCGCGTAGCCGTGGATCCCCGTCAAGGGAGTTCGCATTTCGTGGGCCAGGTCGTCCAGCATCCGTTGCCGCTGGTCGGCGGTGTCCTGCAGGGTTTGGATCTGCCCTTGGATCTTATCCGCCATGTGGTTGAAATGCCCCGCCAATGCGGAGAATTCGTCGGTGCCGGAATCGTCTGCGCGGACGGAAAGCTCCCCCTCCGCCAGACTTTCCGCCGCTTTCGACAGGGTATCCAGGGGAGTGTACAGCTTCCGCAGGAGGAGATATAAAAACAGCGCCAGCATGGCGGAGGCCGCCAGAGAAACGGCTCCCAGCACCAGCATCAGGGTGCGGAACTCCTCATCCAGGTAGGTGACGTCGGAGGCGTAGGTGAACAGCAGACCGTCCTCCCCCGCTTCCTCGGTGAACACCAGATACCGTCTGCCATCCAGCCGCAGGTCGGTCATCTTCCCCGCTTCGGGGCAAGCCATTCCCGCAGGCAGGCTGGTGAAGGTGATCTCCCCCGCTTGGGTAAAGGCCAGGTAGACCTCCTTCTTGCGGTAGAAATTCCCGTAGGACACCTGCAAAAGCAGCTCGTTCACGTCGTCCAGGGTCTCCCTGTCCCGCAAATAGGCCTCCAGAGCCGCCGTCTCTCCCGAGCGGCAGACATCCTTGGCGGCGTCCAGGTTCCCCGCGTGGGTGTAATACGCCAGAGCGAAGACGCACCCGTTCAAAAACAGCAAGAACAGCAAAAGCGTCAACAGGTAAGTGCGTTCAAAAAACTTCTTTTTGGGTTTCATACTTCAAACCGATAGCCTACTTTGTAGATGGTTCTGATCCGATCCTTCAGATCCAGCTTCTGACGGAGCTTTTGCACGTGAACGTCCACGGTGCGGGTGTCCCCCTCGTAGTCGAAGGCCCACACCAGGCTGAGGATCTTCTCCCGGGTCAGAGCGATGTTGCGGTTTTTGATCAATGCCTCCAGCAGGGCGAACTCCTTGGGTGCCAGGATGATCTCCTCCTTGCCCCGATACACCTTTCTGCCGTTGAAATCCACGGTGAGCCCGTCGAAGCAGAACTCGTTGCCGTCCCGCATGGTACGGCGCAAAACCACCCGCACTCTGGCCAGAAGCTCCTGCATTTCAAAGGGCTTGACGATGTAATCCTCCGCCCCCAGGGACAAGCCCTTCAGCTTATCCGCCAGGTTGCTTTTCGCGGTGACGAAGATCACGGGCAGGTCGCCCATCAGCTTCACCAGGTCAAAGCCGTCCAGCCCGGGGAGCATCACGTCAAGGATCACCAGATCCGGCTCGTTGGTACGGGCAAGCTCCAGGGCCTTCAATCCCTCGTAGGCGGAAAAGCAGGTATGTCCCACCAGGGTCAAATGCTTCACGATGAGGTCGTTGATGATCTGTTCATCCTCCACCACCAGTATTTTTGCCATGTCTGTTCTTCCTTTCATTTTTCCTTCTTGGGGGTATTATAACACAGGTTTGTTATGAAACTGTAATGAAAAACAAAAAAAGAGAGGAAAATTTTCGCTCTCTTTTTGGGGAGGAACCTCACTCCTCAAACGTAACGCCTCCGCGCTGTTGTAAAAGATCATCGATGAACTCGCACACACCGGGGAAATTCATCCAGATCCGTCTGTTGGGAATCCGCAGGACGTAGATCCCCAGAGAATTCAAGTATTCCGTGCGAAGGCGATCCTTCTCCAGCGCATCCGGCTCTGCATGTTGGTTACCGTCCAGTTCAATGGCAAGCTTTGCCCTAGGGCAATAAAAATCCAGAATGTAGCGGCCGCAGACCGCCTGACGCTTGAATTGCACGGGATGATCTTGCAAAAAGTGATACCATAGCTGCCGTTCTTCCTTTGTCATGTTTCTGCGAAGCTCCTGTGCGAAGGGAGTCAGTTTCTTATTGCGTTCCATAAAAACCGCCTTTTCAAGGTAATAGGAACCTCATCCACCGTCTGCGGAGATGAGTAATGCTCACCTACTCTTGTTTAGTTCCGTCCACATACGGTCCCCCTTCCCCACATCGTGGGGAAGGTTGGATCGCTTCGCGATCAAAAAGAGTTCAATCATTCGAAAACAAAAGTAGTGGCGAGAATATATAGAAATCACTTCTCCGCGCGCCAACGGCGCGCCTACCTTCCCCACATCGTGGGGAAGGGGGACCGATACGAGACGGAGAAACTCGCATCTGTTCGCTTTGCAAATTCTCGTAGCGGTGGATGAGGTTCCTCTTTCCAAAAAACGGCTCTGCCGTTTTTGACGTCGGCGTGTTGAGGCTGTTTATTCTTCCAAGGTCATGCGCCGACTTGGGATGAGGTTCCTAATCACCCCAACGCTTTCTCCAGCACCTTCACAAAAGCCTCCAGGCCCCTACGGTCTTCCTCCGTGAAGCGGTCAAACACGGGGCTGTCGATGTCCAGCACCCCGTAGAGACTGCCACCCACGTACAGGGGGATAACGATCTCGGAATTGCTGTCCCCGTCGCAGGCGATATGCCCGGGGAAGGCGTGGACGTCGGGAACCACCAAGGTCTCACCCCGCAAGGCGGCGTTTCCGCAGACCCCTTTCCCCAAATCGATCTTGGTACAGGCGTGCTTCCCCTGGAAGGGGCCAAGCAAAAGGGCGTTGTTTTTGTACAGGTAGAACCCCGCCCAGTTCAGGTCGGGAAGGGTATGAAACAGCAAGGCGGAGGCGTTTGCTAAGTTAGAAACAGGCTCCGTAACCCCTTCCGTCAGGGAAAGAAGCTGTTGGTTCAATAATTTGTAATCGGTCATAAAGCTGCAATCATTCCTTTCGTAGCCCGCTTCCGGCGGGCTCATTCTCCTCATCCGAAGCATTCTGCGGCGGACACCAGCAGAAGCCGTTCTTGGTCGATGGATCCCCTGCCGTAGGCGTCGAAAAAGCGCTCGCGGTAGGCATCGGTCTTCAAATTGAACCGCAACGTCCATGCCCCCCAATAGAGATCCACGTGGCGGTCCCCCACACCTCCGTTGCCCAGGTCGATGATGCCGGAGACCTGCCAATCCTTCAGCATCACGTTGGGGAGGCAGTAATCTCCGTGGAGGAGGGTGTCCTTCTGCAAAAGATAGCGGTTTGCCTGCAGGTGGGCAAAGGCCTCCTCCGGGGTGGCAAAACTGCCGTCGCAGTAGGAAAGATCCCATTCTCCCTTGCGGTAGTTTGCTTCCGCGGTGGTGAAATAGCCCACACGGTGATCTTTTACGGGGCAACCTGCCGTATCCAGACCGTGGATGGCGTGCAGGGTCTCCGCCAGCAGGTCGCAAAGGCGTTTGGGCTCTGCCAGGTGATCCGGGTGAGTGCAATCCTCCCCTTCCACGGCGGAGGTCAACAGCCAATCCCGCTCATCCGAAAGATACGCCAGCACCTTGGGGGCGGGAAAGCGGGTGGACATGAAGGAAGTGAGGTCTTTTTCTCTTTGCAACCTCCCCTTGGGGGCGGATTTCAGGAAGCACCCCTCCGAGGGAATATAGTAGACCCGAGCCTCCGTTGAACAACTGCTGTCGTACACCGCCTTGCCTGCCAGCAAGGGATGGAAGACCGCGGGGATGCTATACAATTCCGGGGTGATGAGGGTGCGTTTCATAGAGGCTCCTTCTTTAGAACGGTTTCTTTTATTGTACGGGATGGAAGGGATTTTGTCAAGAAAAACCGAAAAACGGAAAGGTTTTAACAATTTGTTCACAAACAGAAAAACATTTGCAAACATCCCTTCGGTATGATATAGGTGTAAGATGTGAAAGAGAGTGTTGAAATGGAGATCTTGTTATCCGTTATTTTGGGATATTTGCTGGGTTCCTTGAACCCTGCGGCTTTGATCGGGAAGTTCAAGCAGACCAACCTGAAGAAAAGCGGCACGGGGAATCTGGGCGCTACCAACGTACTGCTGCACTTTGGCAAGGGGTACGCCGTTTTGGTGATGCTGTTTGACATCTTCAAGGCGGTGGCGGCCTTCCATCTGGCAGCTTTACTGTTCCCTGCGGTGGAAATGGCTTCCTACCTTGGGGGCGCGGCGGCTGTGGTGGGGCATATCTTCCCCTTCTATCTGAAGTTCAAGGGCGGGAAGGGCCTGGCGGCCTTCGGCGGCTTCGTGCTGGCGGTGGATCCCCACGTGTTCCTGTTCCTGCTGGTCACCGGGGTGGTGGCTATGCTGGTGGTGAATTACAGCGTGGCACTGCCTTATTACGGTGGGATCGCCTTCCCCGTGATCATGTGGGTCCTGAAAAAGGCCGTACCCGTGATCGCCGTTTGCACCGCCGTCAGCGGGCTGATCCTGTATAAGCACGCGGGCAACGTGAAGAAGGCCATCGACGGCACGGACAATAAGATCCGTGAATACGTGGCGACGAAATTGTTTGCGAAAAAGTAAAGAAACGGGAATTTGACTAAACAAACGGAAGATCCATAAGTGCAGGAATGTTTTCCCGCCAAAATCACAGTTTATCTCCCGTTGGCTCCTTCCACCACCTGCGGCGGTCCCCCTCCCTCTCGGAGGGAGGCTTTTCGGCACGGACAATAAGATTCGTGAATACGTGGCGACGAAGCTGTTTGCGAAAAAGTAAATAGACCGAAAAAAGGGGTGCTTCTTTCGAGAAACACCCCTTAAACGTTCTCTTATTCTTCAAGCGCCTTGATCAGCTTGCCCAGAACGGGCTCGAAGGCGGCGCCGTACCAATGGTTCTCCACGGTGGCAGTGTACTTGATGCATTCCACGGCGTAGTCTGCGGCGATGCGGGCGGCGTCGTATGCGGACTTTCCACGCATCAAAGCACCCACGAAGGCGGAGGCGTAGATATCCCCCGTACCGTGACAGCTGTTGGGAAGCATCTCGTGCTCGTAATAGGCGTACTCACCGTTTTCGTACACCACAACGCCGTTCTTCCCGGCTCGGTAGGCCACTCCCGTGAAGATCACGTTCTTAGCCCCCAAGGCGCACAGCTTGGAAAGCAGGGTGCGGATAAAGGCCTCGTCGTAGGTTTCGGTGTAGGGGGTATCGGTGAGGAAGCAGGCCTCCGTCAGATTGGGGACCAGATAATCCGCCTCGGCGCAGAGGGACTTCATGGCCTCCACGAAGGGCTGATCGAAGCCGTAATACAGCTTGCCGTGATCCGCCATGGCGGGGTCCACCACCTTCACGCAGGAATCCTTTGCCACGCCGTGGAAGATATCCTTCACGTATTGGATCTGCTTGGTACTGCCCAGATATCCCGTATAGATGGCATCGAAAGCGATGCCTTCTTTTTGCCAATGGGCCAGGATGGAAGGCATATCCTCGGTGAGGTCACGGAAGGTGAAGCCGGAAAAACCGCCGGTATGGGTGGAAAGCACAGCGGAGGGAAGCACACAGGTCTCCGATCCGCAGGCGGAAAGGATGGGCAACGCCACCGTCAGGGAGCATTGTCCCACGCAGGAAATGTCCTGCACCGTTAAAACTCTTTTGTATTGGTTTGCCATGATAAAATTCTCCTTATCGATACATGGGGGTGGAAAGATAGCGGTCTCCCCCGTCGGGGAAGATGGTTGCGATATGTTTGCCCGTATTTTCGGGACGTTTTGCCAGTTCGATGGCGGCGTGTGCGGCGGCTCCCGCGGAGATACCCGGCAGGATGCCTTCCGTCTTGGCCACCAGCCTCCCTGCGGCGTAGGCCTGCTCCTCGGTGACGGTGATGATCTCGTCAAGGAGAGAAGTGTCCAGCACCTCGGGGATAAAGTTTGCGCCGATGCCCTGCAAGCCGTGGGGGCCTGCTTTCCCTCCCGACAGCAAGGGAGAGGAGGCGGGCTCAACGCCGATGATACGGCAATGGGGGTTTTTCTCCTTCAGATACTTCCCCACACCGGTGATGGTGCCTCCCGTGCCGATGCCGCAGACGAAGAGGTCGATCTTCCCCTCCAGATCGGCGTACAGCTCCGGGCCTGTGGTGAGGTAGTGGGCGGAAGGATTTGCCTGATTTTCAAACTGCCCCGGGATCCAGGCAGAGGGCAGGGCTTCCGCCAGTTCCTTTGCCTTTTGGATAGCGCCCTGCATTCCCAGGGCACCGGGGGTGAGGATCACTTCCCCGCCGTAGGCTTCCATCAGCAGGATCCGCTCTTTTGACATACTGTCGGGCATGACGATGACTACGCGGTAGCCCTTAGCCCGCCCGACAGAGCAAAGTCCGATGCCCGTGTTCCCGGAGGTGGGCTCGATGATCACGGTTGCGGGGGTGAGAAGACCTTTCGCCTCCGCATCCTCCACCATGGCCTTGGCCACACGGTCCTTGACGGAGCCTGCGGGATTGAGGGCTTCTATTTTTGCAAACAGGTGGGCGGAAAGGGAAAGCGCCTTTTCCGTTTTTTGAAGTTGTAATAAAGGAGTGTTGCCGATGAGAGCATCGGCGGAGGTATATAGTGCCATAGAGATCACGCTTTTTCAAAAAGGATGGCGCTATTTTAGCACAACCGTTTTTGAATGTCAAGAGTTTTTTGCTTACGAAAATTGGGAATTATACAAGGAGGCGTAGAAGCCTTTTTGGGCAAGCAATTCCTCGTGGGTTCCCTGCTCGATGACGTTGCCCTCCTTCACCACCAGGATCAGGTCTGCGTGTTGGATGGTGGAAAGACGGTGGGCAATGATAAAGCAGGTTCTGCCCTCCATCAGCTTGTTCATAGCCTCCTGGATCTTCTGCTCCGTGCGGGAATCCACGTTGGAGGTGGCTTCGTCCAGGATCAGCATTCTGCTGTCCGCCAGCATGGCCCGGGCGATGGTGATGAGCTGCTTCTGGCCTTTGGAGATATTCACTCCGTCGTCGGACAGCAGGGTATCATAGCCCTCGGGCAGGCGGGAGATAAAGCCGTGGATGCGGGCGGCCTTAGCGGCGTTTTCCGCTTCCTCACGGGTGGCGCCGTCCTTGCCGTAGGTGATATTTTCCAGCACCGTGCCATGGAACAGCCAGGTATCCTGAAGCACCATGGTATAGGCCTTCCGCAGGCTGTCACGGGTGAGGTCGCGGATCTCCTTGCCGTCCACGGTGATCTCCCCCTCGTCGGGGTCGTAGAACCGCATGAGCAGGTTGATGACGGTGGTCTTCCCCGCCCCCGTGGGGCCAACGATGGCAACGGTCTGCCCGGGCTTGGCTTCGAAGGAAAGGTCGTGCAGCACCGTCTTCCCCGGCAGGTAGCCGAAGGACACCTGGGAAAGAGCCACCTCTCCCGCGGCGTTTTCCAGCTCCCTTGCGTTCTCCTTGTCAGCGGGCTCGGGCGGCTCGTCCATGATGCGGAAGATCCGTTCCGCGGCGGTGAAAGCGGATTGGAATTCGCTTAAAATATTGGCAAACTCGTTGATGGGGCCTGCAAACTTACGGGAATACATGACGAACTTGGCGATGCCTCCCAGGGTGATGAACCACAGAGAGCCTGCTGACACGGTACCGTTTTGAGAAAGCAGGTACAGCACGCCCCCGAAGATCATGATGAGGGACAGGGACAGGTTGTTGATAAAGTTCACGGAAGGGCCGATAAGCACCCCCAGGTACTCCGCCTCGTAGTAGGCGTCGGCGGCTTCCTTGTTCTTTTGGTCGAACTTTCCGCTGACGTCCTCCTCCCGGTGATAAGCCCCGATGGTCTTGGCACCGGAGAGCATTTCCTCCGCGAAGCCGTTCAATTCCCCCAGCTTGGCGGAGCGCTTGCGGAACAGGGGCTGGATGGTGGTGGTCTTCTTTTTGGTGAACAGGATGGAGATGGGCAGGGTGAGGGCGAACACCAGCAACAGAGGCGGGGCGATGGTCACCATCATCACCAAAGAACCCACCACGGTGACGGTACTGGAAAGCACCTGCACCAGGTCGGTGGAAAGGGTGGAATTCACCGTGTCGATATCGTAGGAGAAGCGGCTGACGATGTCCCCCGTTGGGTGGGAATCGAAGTAGGAGACGGGAAGTCCCGTCAAGGCGCAGAACAGCTCCTTCCGCATACGGCGGGTAACTCTCTGGCTGAGATTCACCATCACCAGAGTCAGCAGATACGCCAGGATGGCGGAGGCGCCGTAGCACAACAGCATGTGGAAGAAATTGTACCACACCGCGTCCATCTGCACCCCGCCCTCTGCGGCGATGGCGTCCACCGCGTTCCCCAGGTACACGGGGCCGCGCAGAGCCAAAACGTTGGAGCAGACGGAAAAGGCCACCCCCAACAGCGCCAAAGGCCAGAAGTGGAGGATGTATTTCAGAAGGCGGCGGAAGATCTTCCCGCCGGGGGTCTTTTTACGTTCAGTCAAGGAAGGCACCTCCCATCTGAGAGCGGTGGATCTCTTGGTAAACGGAGCAGGTCTCCAACAGCTCCTCGTGGGTGCCTCTGCCGATGATCTCCCCTTCCTCCAGCACCAAGATCAGATCCGCGTGCATCACGGAGCTGACACGCTGTGCCACCAGGATGGAGGTGCTTTCCGAAGCGCAGGTCTTGAGATTGGCCCGCAAGGCGGCATCGGTCTTGTAGTCCAAGGCGGAGAAGGAGTCGTCCAGGATCAGGATCTCGGGCTCTCCTGCCAGGGCGCGGGCAATGAGCAGACGCTGCTTCTGCCCGCCGGAAAGGTTTGCCCCCTTGGGCGCCAGAACGGACCGATAGCCCTCCTCCATGGCGGAGATAAACTCGTGGGCGCAGGCCATACGGGCGGCGGTCTCGATCTGCTCTGTCGTCAGCTCTCTGCCGAAGCGGATGTTTTCGTAGATGGTGTCGGCATACAGGAAATCGTTCTGCATGGCAACGCCGAATTTACGTTTCAATTCCCCTTGGGGAATGGTACGGACGTCTCTGCCTCCGATGCGAACGGCACCCGATTCCACGTCGTACACCCGCATCAGCAGGGACGTGAGAGTGGTCTTGCCGCTGCCCGTGGCACCGATGACACCCAAGGTTCCCCCCTTGGGCAGGGAGAAGGAGACGTTCAGCAGGGCGTTCTTGCTGTTTTCGTAGGAGAAGGAAACCTTGTCAAACACCACGTGGGGTTCTTCCTCCACGGGAGGAAATTCCGTTTCGGGATACAAAACGGGATCCTCGGGAGCGTCCACCACCTGGCGAACACGCTCTGCGGAGGCCATGGACTTGGTGGACATCATAAAGATACGGGTGACGGACAGGGTGGCGTTGGAGATCATGGTGAAATACTGGGTGAAGGCCACGATGGTGCCCGGCTCCGTCTCCCCACCCATAACGCGGCTTGCCCCCAGCACCACCACGAAGGTGATGCCCAGGTTCATCAGTAAGCTCATTACGGGGTTCACGAAGCCCATGGTGAGAGAGGCCTTCTTTTCCGCCTTCACCAGCTCGTCGTTGACGTCGTCGTAGCGGTCGCGTTCCTTTTCCACCCGGGAGAGGGCTTTGATCACGCGGATCCCACGGGAATCCTCACGGACTACGCGGATCATGCCGTCCACCGCCTTCTGTACGTTGGTGTAAAGCCTTGCCCCGTAGCGGGAGACGAAGTACACCACGATGAAGATGACGGGCATGATGGCAAGCATCACCAGGGACAGATAGAAATCCATCACCAGACTGACGATCAACCCGCCCAACAGCAGCAAGGGGGCACGGACGCCAAGGCGCTGGATCCGCCCCACGAACTGCTGGATGTTGTAGGTATCCGTGGTGATACGGGTCTCCAGGGAGGGGATGGTGAAGTGATCGATCTGCTTTCCCGACAGGGTGAGGGAGCGGGAGAACAGGTCCTTGCGGATGGCGTAGGCGCTGTCTCTGGCCACCTTGGAGGCCATGCGGTTGGCCTTGATGTTGCAAAGCAACGCCAACAGGGCGCAAAGTACCATGCCGCCGCCCCACAAAAGGATCATGGACACTCTGCCGTCGTAGGGAACCACCACGTCCAGGATGTGCTGGAGGATGTAGGGCAGAGCCAGCTCGATGAGGGTGCCGAAGCTTTTGATCCCCAATCCGATGAGCATGGCGGTATAATAGGGTTTTAAGTAACGGAAAATGAATTTCATAAAGGATTTATCCTAACAATACGTCCATGGCAAGCATAACGCAGAAGCCTGCCAGCAGGGTATAGGTGGCACCCTTCTGGTTGCCGTGGGCGTGGGTCTCGGGGATCATGTCCGCGCTGATGACGTAGAGCATGGTGCCTCCCGCAAAGGCAAGAGCAAAGGGCAGGATCAGCTCCGCCACGCTGACGGCGAAGAAGCCAAGTAATGCACCCGCCACCTCCACAAGGCCCGTCATCAAGGCGCAGAGGAAGGTACGCTTGGGGGTGACCCCTGCGGCCAGCATGGGCCCGATGATCACCATACCCTCGGGGATGTTCTGCAAGGCGATGCCCCCTGCCACGATGAGGGCGCGGGCGTTGTCCCCCGCACCGAAGCCAACCCCCGCGGCGATACCCTCGGGGAGGTTATGGATGGCGATGGCGGAAACGAACAGCAAGACCTTCCGCAGGTCTGCCCCTTCCCCGCCGTTTTCCCCCGCCACCAGCTTGTGGAGATGGGGAACCACCTTGTCGATGACGTTCAAGAACAAAGCCCCCGAGAAGATCCCCGCCGTGGTGATCAGCAATCCGAAGTTCCCGCCGTATTCCAAGGAGGGCAGGATCAGTCCCAGCACCGCCGCCGCAAGCATGACCCCCGCGGCGAAGGCCATGACGTAATCCGCAAATTTATGAGAGATCTTTTTGAATCCGAAGCCGATGAGGGAGCCGAACACCGTGGCGCCGCCCACCCCAAGAGCCGTTAACAGCACAAGTTCCATAAAGCGTTCCTTTTTTGGTTTTTCTTGGAAGTAGTATACCACACTTTTTTTCACCCTGCAAGACGGTTTTTGCGTTTTTTCTTGCAATGTAAGGAAAGTTGTGATATGATGAAGTCGGCGGACCATGTTTTGAAAAGACGACAGCATAAATCGCACCAACGTGTCACCCTGAGCGGAGCAGGCGTGGGGCGATGATGTGTCTTGAACCGCAACAAGAAAAGCCTGCGGAGTCGAAGTTTTGCTTTTTGAAATTGCCCATTGTCTTTGGATATGCAGTTCCTTTTACAGCAATTTCGAAAAGCAAAACCGCAAGGGGTCTCCTCAAAGTCTGATCTACCCCTTGAAAGGTAAACTTACATCCTTTGTGACAAAACAGTTCTTTAGCTTCAAAAAGGTACATCAAACTCTTATGAGATCCCGCCTGCGGCGGTTTTGCTCCATCCACTCCGTTCCTTCCGCAAAACTTCGACGCGTGCGGAGATGACTGTAATGCGTAGCCACATCTACTACATTCCGCACTTGCTCAGGATGACCAAGTCGGCACAATGCTTTTGGTTGAAGCGTAGTTTTGCTATGCCGACGTCAAAAACAGCAAGCTGTTTTTGGAACCTTGGGATCGAGGTAAGAGTCGGGGGGGCGTTTCCAACGTCAGCGTGTCATCCTGAGGGAGCCCGAAGGGCGAGTCGAAGTTTTGCGGAGAAGAAAAGGCGTTTACGCCGTTCGGAGCAAAACCGAGACCTGCGATAGCAGGTTGAGGGATATGAGACGAGTCTG
>JAFXBC010000040.1 GCA_017516825.1 Clostridia bacterium
CCAACGGTTCCAACTGGCAGGGTAAGGTGGTTGCTATGTCCGTTAAGGCCGGCGACGTGTTCACCGTAAGCGACGACTTCTCCACCGTAGTTGCAGTTGATCCCAACGCCGCTCCCGAGACTCCCGATGCTCCCATCACCGGCGACACCGGTATCCTGGTATTCGCAGTTTTGGCAGTTGTTGCAGTTGCAGGTTGTGCAGTTGCTTCCAAGATCAAGTCCTCTGCTCTTTAATTCTTAATTGAATCGAAAGGAGTTCCCTGCGGGGAGCTCCTTTTTTGCCGTATATTTGAAGTTTTTTGAAAAAATGTCAATAAATTGTCAAGGAAATATCAAGAATTTGTTAAAAACCCCTTTACAAATACGAAAAAATAGTGTACTATATACTCAACCAAAAATTCCGAAAAGGAGAAAAACAAATGAAAAAGACTCTTGCGACGCTTCTTGTTGTTGCATTGGTTGCTTCTCTCTGCGGCGTTATGTTCGTTTCCGCTGAGGCTACCAACCTGGCAGCAGGCAAGACCTACACCATTTCCGAGCAGTTCCACCAGAGCACTGTGGACTATTCTTACGATGAGAGTTATCCCGTGGCCTATCCGGATGATAACTACGAGCTCACCGACGGTCTGCTCCCCGAAGCAAGCTTCGGCGATGCCGCTTTCATGGGCTTCAACCAGCAGACTCCCGCACAGGCTGAGCGCGGCTACGCTTTCGTGAAGTTCGACCTGGGCGCTGTTTGCGATCTGACCGAGCTTTCCTACTACACCCATAAGGATATGGGTTCCGGTATCCAGGCTCCTCACACCGTAGAAGTTTACGTTTCCAACGACGGTGAGAACTACGAGCTGGCCGGCTCCAAGACCTACGAAGGCGACGAGCACAAAAACATGGAAGACGACGTCAACCATGACGTGGCGATCGCTCTGGACGTTTCCGCACAGTACGTTGAGGTAAGATTTGCTTCCTACGGCTGGTGCTTCCTCGGCGAGATCGAGATCCTGGGTACCGCTCCCGCAGGCTCTGACGAGCCCGTTGAGCCCGATGCTCCCGCTGCAGCTGACGTAACCGCAAAGGTTCTGGACGGCTCTCTGGCATACTCCGAAGACGCGCTGGCTAAGCTGGCTGACGGCAACGACGCTGCAGGCGCAACCGCATTCGGCGATGCAGGCCTGGTTTCCTTCGAGAACAAGGGCTTCACCCACACCGACGGCGTTGACGCAGCTGTTCCCGCTACCCTTGAGCTGGTTCGCGACCTGGGTTCCGTTCAGGCTATCTCCAAGATCACCCTGAACGCATTCAAGGATTCCAACAGCATGATCGCTCTGCCCGAGGTTAAGTTCTACGTTTCCATCGACGGCGTGAACTACTACGAGATCAACTCCGGCAACCTGGTAAAGGCTGTTGATGACGCTGCAGAGACCACCACCGCAGCTCTCACCGCTGATTTCTCTACCCGTATCGCAGTAAACGCTCGTTACGTGAAGGCTGTTGCAACCTTCAAGAACGGCTGGCTGTTCCTCTCCGAACTGGGCGTTACCGCCGCAACTGAGGGCAACTACGTTGAAAATCCCGGCGTAGGCTACGCTTACACCGAGCACTCCGTTCCCAACCCCGGTATCGGTATCTTCGATTCTACCGACGGCGAGCTGGATCTGAGCCTGAACGACGGCGAGACCGGCAAGCTCTTCCGCAATGCTCAGCTGATCAAGGCTAAGTACGATGCTGACAAGGGCGCTTACGTGGTCATTTACAGCAAGGTTAACCCCTGGCCCGATGGACACACCGGCACCGAGACTCTTGGCGAAGGCGAGATCCTGCTTGCAATCTCCACCGGCGGTAATGTTGGCGCTGACAACAACTTCTCCGGCTGCAAGTGGATTGCACGCGGTCTGACCGAGGGCGACTACCTCGTTCTGGACAACGGCACCGTTTCCTTCTATCCCGCAAACGGCCAGCTGCCCGGCGCAGAAGATGATACTCCCGTTACCGGCGACACCGGTATCCTGGTATTCGCAGTTCTGGCAGTTGTTGCAATCGCAGGCTGTGCAGTTGCTTCCAAGATCAAGTCCTCTGCTCTTTAATTCTTAAATGAATCAAAAGGAGTTCCCTGCGGGGAGCTCCTTTTTTGTGCTTTCGTGCAGAGGGATTCCCACGAAACGGCTTGACAAATCCACGGGAAATGTTATACTGTAAGTATCTATAACGTGGAGGAATTCCTATGAAACGGATCTGTACCATTTTTGCGGTGCTTTTACTTACCTTGTCGCTGACGGGACTGGTTGCGGCGGCTTCTCCCGCCCAGGATCTGGACGGGGACGGCATCGTGGACGAAAGCGACCTGCAATGGCTGATGGATTATCTGGTGGGCAACAAGGCCCTGCCGGAGGGTGTCACCGAGGAGATGCTGGATCTCAACGGCAACGGCTGTCTGGATATTTACGAGGCCGTGCTGGTGATGCAATATATAGAGGGGATCATCCCTCAGCTTCCTTTGCCGGAGGAGGCCCCTGCGGGAGCGCTGAAGATCCCCGAGGGCATTGCCTCCATGCAGAAGGGGAAGATGTACCGCCTGGGAGAGTCCTTCTGCGGCTACGGAGGCTACGTGATCCTGGGGGAGGAAACAGCCTTGCTGGCTTTCCAAGATGGCGTAGAACCCATTACAGACGGCGTGAAGGTGTATACCAATTGCTTCTTGGTGGGATACCGTGTGTATACCTGCAAGCTCCAACCCACCCGCGGTGCCGAGGTGATCCTGAACCCGGAGATGGAATGTACCGTGGTGCTGGTGGTAGGGGGAACCGCCGAGGAGCGGGAGGAGGCAAAAGCCTTCCTGCGGGAGATGCTCTTTGAAACCGAGGAGGCAACCCCCGAGGAGCTGAAATACATTGACGAGATTCTCGGCGGCGCGCCCTTTGACAGCCGCAGAGTGGATTCCGTGGGCGGCTATCAGTCCTTTGGCGTCGTCACCGAGGAAAACCGTACCGTCAAGACCCTGACCACCTATCGGGACGGTAAGGCGGAGGCCACGGAGACCTATACCTACGAAGACGGCTACGCCGTGGGCAAAAAAGCATACGACGGCAACGGAGGCTTGCTGGAATCCGTGACCTATTCCTACCATGAAAACGGGATGCCCGACGTTTGCGAGTTCTTTGACGCCGCAGGGGAAAAGACGGCTGTGGTACGCAGAGATCCTGTGGGGAATACTCTGGGCCTTGAAAGCTATGAGAAGGGTGTGCTGACGGAGTCCCGGCGGTTTGAATACGTTTACGATGCGGCGGGCAAGGTGGTGAGCATCAGCTATTACTACTGCGGCGGAACCGCTCCCGAGACCTTGCAGGAGAAGCTTACTTGGGACGAGGATGGCAACGTCCATCACTCCTACTATTACGCAAGCGGAGCCTTGGAACGGGAGGAGATCCTCTATCCCGACGGCGGAAGATCGGAGAAGTGTTACGAGGGCAACGGACTTCTGTACCGCGAAGCCGCCTACGACGCCCAAGGAGAACTGCTTTACAGCCGTGATTACGACGAAGGCGTTCTGATGACCGAGGAACGGAGAGAACGCGAAACCGCCGCGGACGGCACCAAGACGGAGAAGACCTTCCGTCGGGAAAAGGGCGGGGAGGAATACCTTGCCGAAACGAAGACCACCTTCCCCGACGGCAGATACCGCTGTCAGGTATTTGATACCGCAGGGGTGCTGGAACGGGAATACGGAGAGACCTACGACGGACTTTGGTGGGAATCTCTCTACGAAAACGGCGTTCTCCGCGAGGAGCACGGCGATACCTTCGACGGAAGCTATTCCTGGATCTACGACGAGAATGGCAAGCCGGTGAGCGGCAACCGCGTGGAGGAGACCTACGAAGGGGAGCTTCTTGCAGAACGGCTGGAATACGTCTTTACTGTGGAGACCGACGAATACCTGTACTCCCGCAGTCTCTACGACGAGAACGGCCGTGAGATCGATACCTATTACTACAAGCCGGACGGCTCTTTGGAACGCCGCGTGTGGCTGGAGTGTTTGGAGGAGGACGGCAAGGAGATCGTCGTTCGCTATTGCCAATACGGGGAGGGGGAGCCTTTCGTCCAAGAAAAGGAGATCGCCTGTCCCGACGGAAGCTCCCGCCTTGAGCGGTATGAGGATGGCGTCATCTTCTACGCAGAGGGCTATGATGCCGTCGGTGACTTCTACTTTACGGATTACGAATACCGACAGGGAGAGACGGGCAAAGTCCTGTCCCGCGTATATACCAGATATCACGGGAAAGGCTACTACGAGGCCTGCTACCGCGAGGACGGCTCTTTGGAGTACGAGCAGGAGGACAACGCAGACGGCTCCGGCTACTATAAGGCCTACGACACGGCGGGCAACCCGGTCTCCCATAGGGAGCGGTACGCAGACGGCACTTCCTTCTTGAAGACTTACTACGAAAGCGGCGCCCTGCGGGAGGAATATCGTTTCGAAGGCGAAACGGAGATCTTCTACGCCTGCTACGACGAAGAGGGCAATCTGACGGAAAGCCGCGGAGAGGCTCTGTAAGCAAAAAAGATCACCCCAAGGGGAAGGAACCCTTGGGGTGAATTTTTATACGCTTATTCCGCGTGGAGGGCCAGAACGGGATCCTTCTTGGCGGCGATCTTGGAGGGCACGAGGCCTGCGACAAAGGTGAAGAAAATGCTGACGAACATCAGCGCCAAGGCGCCTACCAAAGGAAGGGCGGCGTTGATGGCTTCGATGCCGGAGAAGTAATGGATGATGGCGTTGATGGGGAAGCATAGCAGTACGGTGACGATCAGACCGATGGCACCTGCGCAGAAGCCCACGATAAAGGTCTCGGCGTTGAACACCCGGGAGATATCCTTCTTGGAGGCGCCGATGGCACGCAAGATACCGATCTCCTTGGTGCGCTCCAGCACGGAGATATAAGTGATGATGCCGATCATGATGGAGGACACCACCAGAGAAATGGAAACGAAGGCGATGAGCACGTAAGAGATGGCGTCGATGATCACGGTGACGGAGGAAAGCATGATCCCCACGATGTCGGTATAAGCGATCTCGCCCTCCTCGCCAACCTTGGCGTTGTAATCCGCGATGAAGGCGCTGACCTTATCCTTGGATTCGAAATCCTTGGAGTAGATGGAGATGGAGGCAGGGGAATCCAGGTCCACGAAGCCAAGGTCGAGGCTTCTCATGGGCAGGGTGGATTCGGACAGCATGGGCGGCATATGCTCCTTGTAGAGCAGCAGCTTGGCATCTTCCTCCAGGGCAGGATAGATCTCGTCGAACATGGCGGCCAGCTCTGCGGTGGTGTAACGCTCCAACAGCTCCGCTTCCATATTTTCGGAAAGGTTTGCCGCGTACAGGGCCACCACGATGGCCTCTACCTCCTCGGCGGGCAGGGATGCGAAGTATTCCATCATGGCCTGCGCGGATTCGGGAGTGGCGTTGTCGGGGTTCATACTGCCGGACTGCTCCAGCATCCCCACGAACTGCTCGGGAGCCATGGATTCAAAGTAATCCTTGTATTGGTTGTATTCGTCGCCCATGGTGGCCTGCATAAGAGCCAGCACCAGGGATTTGAACACCTGGGGATTCACCTTGGAAAGATCCATGAAATGCTCCATGGCGTAGGTGATTTTCTGCTCTGCTGTCATGGCGGCAACCTCCTGCTGTGCCAGCAGGCCTGCCTCGGATGCCAGAAGCCCCAAAGCGATCTCCGCCTTGGCTTTGGTGTTGCCGTTTAACCAATTTTCGAAGAAGAACAGCTTCTGACCCGTCGACAGGTTGTCGTATCTGCCGTCGTCGAAGGGCAGGCCGGTGAGTACGTCGTAGTCGGGGGTGGTCTCCGTCTGCTGGACGGCGATCTCGGAATCTCTCACCAGATCCATGATCTCGTAGGCCAATTCCCCGTTATAAGCGATGGTGCCGGGCATGAGAGAGGTGGACATGGCGTCGGGATTGGGACGGATGATACCCGCGATCTTCACCTCCACGCCGTGCTCCTTGGTGAAGGATTCCTGGTCGAAGCCGAAGGTCTCGCGGATATCCTTCCAAATGGGGTAGGACACGCCGTCTTTTTGGTAGGTGGCGTCGGTCTTCACGAAGAAATCGCTGTTGGGAACGATATAGAAGGACATTCCCAGGAAATCCTCGTAGGTGTATTCGGGATACTCCTTATCGAACTTGTTGCCGGAAAGCACGCTGTTGACCAGGTCCGCAAGCTCGGACTGATCCAGCATACCCAGGGTGTACAGCATCAGGTTGGTGACGGTGTTGTTCTCGTTCACCACCAGCATCACCTCGTGGGTGCCGTAAGCCCATTCACCGGCGATGACGTCGTACTGGGATTGGAGCAGCTCCGTGTTGTCCAGCATCTCGCGGAACATATTCATGGTGGAGGTGTAGGTGCTGGCGTACAGGGAGTTGGCGGAGGTCATCATATCGATCATGCCGGAAACGGAGTCTCCCATATTGTCCACGATGGTGGTGGGATTGACCCGTGTGAGGCCGTCCCCGGAATAGATCTGCATATTGAAGTTATAGGTGTAGCGGATATCGCTGACGGCGTCCCCAAGCTGTTCACGGTTGGCTTCCAGATAGGTCTTGAAGGAGGTCAGGTCGTTTTTGGTGGTGGACATCATGGCGGACATCATGTTCACCAGGGAGTCGTCCACGTAGATCACCCCGTCCTTCACAGGGCGGTTGGCGCTGGATTCCGCATCCGTCATGGCGGTGAACATGGAGGAGAAATCCGTGGTCTCCTGCTGGAGGGTGATGGGGTAAGAGGACAAAGCGTCCTCCTGGATATCGTCGATGAAGGCCTTGATGCCGGAGGACAGGGAGAGGATCAAGGCGATGCCGATGATGCCGATGCTCCCCGCGAAGGAGGTCAGGAAGGTTCTGCCCTTCTTGGTCATCAGGTTGTTGAGAGAGAGGGAAAGCGCCGTCTTCATGGAGAGGGGCTTTTTCTTCTTTTGGGTGCTCTCCTTTACCTTGGCGGCGGCTTGACTGGCCTCCAAGGGATTGCTGTCGGAGATCAGGATGCCGTCCTGGAGGCGGATGATACGGGTGGAGTAGGCCTCCGCCAGCTCGGGGTTGTGGGTGACCATGATCACCAGGCGGTCGGAAGCGATCTCCCGAAGGATCTCCATGATCTGCAGGGAGGTGGCGGTATCCAAAGCCCCGGTGGGCTCGTCGGCCAGCAGGATCTCCGGGTCGTTGACGATGGCGCGGGCGATGGCTACGCGCTGCATCTGACCGCCGGACATCTGGTTGGGCTTTTTGTTCAATTGGTCGCCAAGGCCTACCTTTTCCAAAGCCTCGGTGGCTCTCCTTCTCCGCTCCGCCTTGGAAACGCCGGAGATGGTCAAGGCCAGCTCCACGTTGGTGAGAACGGTCTGGTGAGGGATCAGATTGTAGCTTTGGAACACGAAGCCGATGGAGTGGTTGCGGTAGGTATCCCACTCGTGGTCGCGGAAGCGGGTGGTGGACTTGCCGTTGATACACAGATCACCCGTGGTGTAACGGTCCAAGCCGCCGATGATGTTCAACAAAGTCGTCTTGCCGCATCCCGAGGGGCCCAGGATGGAAACAAACTCGTTGGCGCGGAATCCTATGCTGACGCCCTTCAGCGCCTGAACCACGGTATCCCCGGTTTTATAATCCTTTGTGATATTCTTTAGAGCAAGCATTGTGAGACCTCCGAAAATTCTCTCAAGTATATGATACATGGAAAAGATTTCCGCATCATCACGAAAAATAAGATGTTTTATGAACTTTTAGAGCCGAAACGCATTTTTTTATTGAAAAAAGGGAAAGAGTATGATATAATGCGGGGTGAAACTTGCGAAAAGGCAGGAGAACGCCATGTTCCGATTCGATACCCACGTTCACACCGACGAGACCTCCCATTGCGGCAAGGTGCCTGCAAAGGAGATGGTGAGGCTGTACGCAGAGGCGGGTTATTCCGGCTTCGTGATGACGGATCACTACAACCGCCACTCCATGTCCGTTCACGGCTGTGAGACTCCCGAGCAGGAGATCGAGACCTTCCTGAAGGGCTACCGCGCCGCCAAGGCCTACGGGGACGAGATCGGCTTCGACGTGCTGTTCGGCATGGAGCTTCAGCCCGACGGTGCCTACAACGAGTACCTGCTGTACGGGATCACCGAGGAATTTTTCTACGCCCATCCCCATATTTATGAAGAGGATCTCTTGACGCTCCGCCGTTTGGCTAACGAAAACGGCATCCTCATCTTCCAGGCCCATCCTTACCGCCCGGGGCTCACCCGTGCCATGCCCGGCTTTTTGGACGGGGTGGAGGTGTTCAACGGCAACCCCCGCCACAATTCCCAAAACCATCTGGCGTTGATGTACGCCACCCAGCATAAGCTGTTGCAGTGCAGCGGCTCCGACGCTCACCAGGTGGAGGATATCGGCAGAGGCGGACTGCTTACCCGGGAGCGGATCACCGATCTTGCCACCCTCAAGAGGATCCTGAAGGAAGGCAGCGGGGAGCTGATCCGCAACGATTAAACTCACGAAAGGAATGGAAAACCCATGGGAAAATTTCTGCGCCGATTGCTTCTGGCGTTTCTGCTGGTTGCCCCCTACCGCCTGGACCGTAAGGTGAAGGGCGGGTACGTCCTGCGGGCGGTGCTCTACGAGGTGGATTGCACCAAGGACGGGGAGGAGACCCACTACGAGATCTCCATTCTGAAGATCCTGCAGCGGCAGATCATCCTGCTGAAGCGATTGTTCTCATAACCGAATCACCGAAAAAACCACTCTGCAAAGGAACGATACCTTGCAGAGTGGTTGTTTTTTTATTCCTTGTAGTACTGCGCCTGGGCGTTCCAGAGGGAATGGTATTTCCCTTGGGTGTCCGCCAGCAGGGTGTCGTGATCTCCCGTCTGGACGATCTTACCCCCGTCGAACACGGCGATCTTGTCGCAGAAGCGGCAGGAGGCCAAGCGGTGGGAAATATACACCGCCGTTTTGTCCCCGGAGATGGCGTTGAAGTTGGAATACACCCGGTATTCCGAAATGGGATCCAACGCCGCGGTGGGCTCATCCAGCAGGATGAAGGGGGCGTCCCTATACAGGGCGCGGGCTAAGGCGATCTTCTGGGCTTCACCCCCGGAGATCTCCACGCCGTTTTCGCTGTAATGCTTGTAAAGGTAGGTATGCACCCCGTCGGGCAGGGTGGCAAGGCGGTCTCCGAAGTTGGCCTTGATCAGGCACTCCTTCACCTTTTCCTCGTCGAAGTCCTTCCCGCAGGCCACCACCTCTCCCAGCTTGAAGGAGAACAGGGTGAAATCCTGGAACACCACCGAGAACACGGACATATATTCGTCGTAATCGTATTTTTGGATATTCACGCCGTTGAGCAGGATCTCTCCCTCCGTGGGGTCGTAAAGACGGCAGAGGAGCTTGATGAAGGTGGTCTTGCCCGAGCCGTTCATCCCCACGATGGCAAGCTTTTCTCCGATCTTGAATTTCAGATTCACGTTTTGCAGGGCGTAGACCTCTGCCCCGGGGTATTTGAAGCTGACGTTTCTGAACTCCACGGTGTACTCGTTGTCCTCCCGCTTTTCCACGGTGAGAGAGCCCTTGTACATCTTGTTGGGGATATCGAAATAGGAGAAATACCGCTTGAGGTAGTGGTTGTTGTCAAAGGTGAGCTGAATGTTCCGCACGGTGCCGGAGAAGGTGCCCGCCAGGATCATCAGGCAGGACACGTACTTGGCAATGGAGCCCACGGACACACCGCCCTGCAAGGCGGCGTAGATCAGCACGGCGTAGAGCCCCAGCTTCAAGGCGTGGTTCAGGATGGTTGCGGGGAGGCCCCAAAGGGCGTTTTTGTAAGCAAGGCGCAGATGGCCCTCCCAATACTTCCGATCCAGCGCTACGTAGGAATCTGCCAGGAAATCCCCCATGCGGTAAAGGCGGATATCCTTTCCCGCGCCGTAATGCTGGATGTAATCGTAGAATTGCTCGGAGAGGATATTCATATCCACGCTGTCTTCTTGGAATTTGCGCTCCAATTTTGCGGTTTTTCCCGTGGTGAAGATCTGGGTGACCAGCACCAACAGCATGCCTGCGGGGATAGCCAGCTTCCAAAGCAGAGGAATGGAGGGAAGGGCGAAGAAGGACGCCGTCAGCGCCAGGGAGGCGGTGATCTTGGTAAGGTCGCGTACCAATCCTTCGATGGATCGATACAGCCGCCAAAGGTTCTGCCCGGTTTGGTTTTCCCGACGGACGCGGTAGCGAAGCCTTGCAACCTCGGGATCCTCAATGGATTCGTAAGCCATGTCCATAGCCTTTTTGGAGTAGGACCAGTCCTCCGCGCGCCATAACATTCCGGAGGAGATGTCTTTTGCCAATGAGACGTAGGTGTTCAACAGCTTCAAAAGGAACACCAAACCTACCGTCAGCACCACGTAAAGGACGGCGGTCTCCGTCGGGGCCCCTTCCGCTAAGGCGTCGATGATCTTTGCGGAGAAATAGATGGGGATATACCCCGTGATGGAGGATAAAAAGGTATCCAGGATCACCAACGTGGTATGCCGCTTTTCCAGGGCGAAGGCGTACTTCACTCCCCGGGCAAAGATCTGCAAATGCTCTTTTAACTTCATGCCCGGGCACCTCCTTCCTCGTCGTCCCGGTACCAACAGCTTTGGATGTCGAACAGCTCCTTGTATTTCCCACCCTTGGCAAGAAGCTCCGCGTGGGAGCCCTCCTCGGCGATGACGCCCTTTTCCAGCAGTAAGATCCTGTGGCAGAAGGCGGTGGAGGCCAGGCGGTGGGAGATGAACAGGGAGGTCTTTTCCTTGGCCATTTGGTTGAATTCCGTGTAGATCCTGCTTTCCGCAAGGGGATCCAATGCGGCGGTGGGCTCGTCCAAGATCAGCAAAGGGGCGTCCTTATACAGGGCTCGCGCCAGCATCAGCTTTTGGGCTTCGCCCCCGGAAAGCTCCGTGCCCTCCTTGTTCACCGCCTTGTTCAGACGGGTGAGGATCCCTTGGGGCAGGGAATCTATCTTTTCTCCCAGCCCCGCACGGCGCAAGCAGGCTTCTGCCTTTTGCAAGTCGGTGTTTTCCAAGGCGACGCAGGACACCGTCTCCGCAAGGGAGAAGAAGGCTGTGCGGACGTCCTGGAACACGGGGGAGATCAGGCGGTAGTAATCCTCTCTTTTGAAATGGGAAAGGGGCACGCCGTTGTACAGGATCTCTCCCTCCGTGGGGGCGTACAGCCCGCACAACAGCTTTACCAAGGTGGTCTTGCCCGCCCCGTTGAGGCCCACCAGGGCCAGCTTTTCTCCCGCCTTTACGGTAAAGGAAAGGTCGTGGAGGGTGTCCTCCTCTGCGCCGTGGTAGCGGTAGCTCACGTTTCGGAAGGTGATCTCCGGCGGGGTATGGAGGTGATCCTCCGCTTTGGCTTCTCCCGTGCCGTCTACCTCCGGGTATTCCGTGTATTCACGGAAATCGCAAAGCTGTAAGCTGGTGCTGTGGAGGGAGTTCCAGCGGGAAATGATCCCGCCCACCCATCCGGCAAAGGAGGAAATGGCGGCAAAATACAGAACGAACTGCTCCACGGTGATTTCCCCTGATGCGAACATGGAGATCAGCAGGGCGTAGGCACCCCCGTCCCGCAGAAGGATCACCACCAGGTCGGCAATACAGTGAAGGAAGCTTTTGCGGGTCTCCTTTTTGTCCCATGCAGTGTGCTCTGCGGAAAGAGCCTTATAGCATTCCTTCAGCCAGGAGGCCATGCTGTAAATGCGGATGTCCTTGGCGGCGGCAAAGTCGTCGGGAACCTGCTCCACGTAGCCTAACCGCCTGCGTACCTCCCATACATGACTGCGGTTGGCGTATTCCCATTTGTTGTAGGCCCGTGCGGCGAAATAGTTCACCGCGGGAGCCACGGTGAGGATGGGCACCAGCCAGGGGCTGGCAAAGGAGATCACACTGCCGAACAGCAAATAGCCCAGCAGGTTTTCTGCCATGCCGAAGCTGTGGTAGACCATATCCGTCAAGGGCTGAGCCCCGTTCCACATCTGGGTGGCGCGGACGGCGCGATCTGCCAAGTCACGGACGTCCTTCCGCTCGTGGGTCTGGTAGAACAGGGAAAGCTGCTTGCGGGTGAGCAGGTCGGTCATTTTGTAGCGGTAGACGCCCATGGAGGCGGTTCGGATCTGCCCCAGGGCTTGGGTGAGGAGATACCCGCACAGCATCAACAGCATAACGGCTCCCACGGAGAGAAGGGCGTGGGACAATTGGTTGCCCGCCGTCACCTCCGACACCACCAAGGAGGGGAGATAGATCTCCAGATACCGCAATCCCACGGCGATGGGGACCAACAGCAGGGTGATGGCCAGGGCGGACTTGCAGTATTTGGTCATCATCTTCACCGTCCAAAGAAAATTGGAGAAGACGGAGAATTTGGGTTTGGTTTTTGGCTTTTTCAAAGGGATCAGCTCCTTTCGTCTTCCATCTTAGCAGAAGAAACTGCCGAAAAGGAAATTCGTGCACCAACTGTCAAAATCGGCACACGAATTGCAAGCGTTTATAAAGCGGGGACGAGAAATTCCGAGGTAAAGGCGCCGTCCTCGCTGTTGAATTTGATCCAGCCGCCGTGCTCCTTGATGATGGCCTCCGCCCGATGCAAGCCGAAGCCGTGGAGCCCCGCCTTGTGGGAACGGAACAGGCTTCCCGTCTTGGGGCGCTTCTTCCCGGCGGATTTCAGCATGGAGAAATACAGCATATTCCCCTTCATGGCAAGGTACAGCCGCAGGAATTTTTCTCCCGCGGCATAGCGGCAGGCCTCGATGGCGTTGTCCAGCAGATTGCCCACCACCATGCTCAGCTCCGTGTCGGAAAGGGTCAGCCCCTCGGGAACCACGGCCTTCAGGGTGACGGCAATGTTTTCCGCCTTGGCCTGGGCCAGCTTTGCGGACAGCACGGCGTCCAGCGCCGCGTTGCCGGTCTTTAACAGGGTATCCACCTGCATGAGGCGGTCGTCCAGCTCCCGGATGTAAGCCAAGGCCCGTTCCGTCTGTCCTGCCTCCAGATGCCCCTTTAAGGCCTGGAGGTGGTGATGGAAATCGTGCTTGTAGCCCCGCATCTCCTTGTAGATCACCCGCACCTCGGTCAGGTGCTTTTCCGTTTGCTCCGCTTGGTATTCCGCCAAACGGAGGTAGGTCTTTTTCCTCATGGGAACGCCTCACATACAGGCGATGAACGCCCGATTCACGTCGTCGTATTTTCCTCTGGCGAGAGGAAGCTTGGTGCCGTCCTTTAAGGTCACCTCGGTGCGGGAGATCCGCACCACCTTGGGCAGGGACACCAAATAGGAGCGGTGGATGCGGTAAAAGTCTTCCCCCACGCGGGATTCGAAGGCGGCGATGCCTTCCTTGGTGGTATAGTCTCCTTTTTCGGTGTGGATCACCAGGTCGTGACGGAAGGACTCCGCGTAGAGGATCTCGGACGTATACAGCTTCACCGTGGAGCCCTCGCCCGTGACGTTGACGGCGACGGAGGGCGGCTCGGCGGAGATACGGGCAACCGCCTTCTCCAGCACGGTATACAGCTTTTCCATAGAGAGGGGCTTGGTGAGGTAATGGAGCGCGTCCACCTCGTAGCCTTCCCCGGCGAATTCAAAATGGGAGGTGATAAAGACGATCTCTCCCCCAAAGCCGTCCCGACGGAGCCTTTTGGCAAGGTCGATGCCGGAGAGGGCTTGCATTTCCACGTCCAGCAACAGCAGATCGTAGCCGTTGTTCTCTTGGTATGCGAACAGGAACGCCTCTGCCGAGGGGAAGGTGCGCCCGCAGGGGATATGTCCTTGTTCGGCTGCCCAGCGGTCCACCCCTTGGGAAAGGGCTTCCAGGGCGGCGGCATCGTCGTCACAGACGGCGTAGTTCAGTTTCATAAGACAGGGAGTTCCTTTTTTTCGCGTGGATCACGCCGGGAAGGTATAGGTGCCCAGCACCACACGCTTGATCTTCACGTAGTCGATGGGACGGACGGAGACACCGTTGGTGACCGCGGCGGCGCGGGTGGCCGCAGGGGAGGGGGTATAGGTCCCCAGCACGGTGCGCTTTGCCAACATATAGTCCATGGGAGTGACGGCTCCGTCGCCGTTCATATCCCCCTTCACCACGGCCTGGCGGGTATAGATCACCGTCTGGCCGATGTAGAAGCGGATCTCATCTCCCGTGCCGATGACGTCGGTATCCGTCAGCTCCGTGCCGTCGGGACGATAGATCCTCACCCGACGTTCAAAGCCTTGGAGGAAGGTCTCCAGGGTGGTGCCCGCAGGGATGTCCACCACGAACAGCTCCTCCACGGGGTACAGGGGGGAGGTGGGCGGCGTGGGATCTGCGGGAATGTCCACAGAGCCTACCAAAAGAATGTATTCCGTGGAAACGTAGCCTTCCATTTCCTCCTCCCGGTAGGTGAAGCGGATGTGATACCAATCGGTGTACACGGCCTCGCTTTCCACGTGGATGGGGCCTTCCAGGATGATGACCCGGGTGCCGTTGCCCAGCTTTGCGATCTTTTCACCGGAGGTGCCGGGGGTGGCGCGGACGTTAAGGGAGTCCTCCACGTCTACCTGCCCCAGGGGGTAGGTGATGACGGAGCCTCCGCCTCCTTCTCCGCCGGAGGTATCCTCCGAGGGCTCGTCCGAAGGCTCGTCCGAAGGCACGTCAGAGGGCTCGTCCGAAGGCTGGTCGGAGGGATCGGGATCCTCCGAGGGAGGGATCTGGTTGGGACGGACCAGGTAGGAGGAATAGCAATAGCCCTCCGTAGGAACGCCGTTGATCACGGCCAGCACCTGATACCAGCCGTCGCCGGAATCCAAGATCAGCTTGACCTCCTCGTCCGGGCGGATCAGCCCCAGCTTTTCGGCACCGGAGGCAGGCTCGGCGCGGAGGTATACGTTTTTGGTAGCCACCAGGGTCTCGTAGGCCTCGTGACCTACGTAAACGGTAATATTCAAGGCGGTGACCCCGTCAAAGGCCAGGGAGAGCATGGCAAGCCCCTCGTTGATGGCGATCACGTTGCCCAGGCTGTCCACCGAGGCCACGGTGCTGTTGGAGGAGCGCCAGGTCATGGTCTTGTCCTTCAGCTCCTCGGCGTAGATCTCCACGGGGATCTGGAAGATCGCCCCGGGGTCCACGCGGAACACGGTGGTGGGAGTCCCCACGGAAAAACGGACGTCCCCGCTTATGTGGATGTTGGCGGCGGATGCGTACCCGCTGATGGGTGTGTTTTTACTGCCCACTCTGGCAGAAATGGAATAGTAAGTGATGCCGTCTTCATCGGTGTAGACCGTCTCGCTGTTTACCCGCACAGGCTGTCCCCGCACCAGCTTTCCCAGGGAGTTGGAATCCGAGGTAGGCTCGCTGAAGATGGCAAGGCTCTGGTTCATAACGTGGGCGTTGGTGTCCACGCAGACCACGGCGCAGGCTTCTTTTCCGTTGTAGACCGCGGTGATCAGGGTATAGCCCTGCCCCACGGCCACCACGTTGCCATGCTGATCCACGGTGGCAACGGTGGGATCGGTGCTGGACCAGACCACGGGGGTGGAGGCCTCCGTGGGAGGATACGCTGTTGCGGACAGGGTATCCGTCTGCCCCAGGGCGAGATCCAGACGGGAACGGTCCATGATCATGCCGAACACGCCGTTTTCATCCTTGGTGACCTTGTCAAGCTGGTCGAAGCCGTAGGATTTGATGTATTTGATCAGGTTGACGGCGTAGGTCTCACCGGAGCAATAGCCGGATTCCACCAAGGCGTAGGCCGCCTCCGTATAGTCCTTTGCCTGCATAACGATGTCGTAGCGGTCGTATTGGGCCAGCAACGCGGAATGGTCTGCTATGGACGCCTCCAGGGAGTCGTAAGCCCGCCACAGGCTGGCTTTTTTTGCATAGCTTTCCCCTTTGATGTTCACCAGGTCGGCGTAGCTGTTGTATACTACGTCGTCCTTGTGATCAAAGACCTTTCCCTGCCAGGAGTGCATTTTGATGCCGAAGTGGTTCTGCGCGATGATGGAGATGGGGTAGCCCCCCGCTCCGCCCTCGTACAGGAACTGGCCTACGGTGATGGAGGGAAGCACCCCCGTATCGTAGTAGTCCTTCAGGGAGATGGACATGGCCGTGCGGCAGAGGTAGTACTGCCAGGTATTCAGTTTGCTTTCCACCATGGAAAAATCCAAAGCGCTCACCGTCTCCCCCGGGAATACCGTGGGTACGGAAAGCAGGATACATATCGTGAGAAGTATGGCGGCGAAACGGGTCGCCATTCTTTTGATGGGCAAGATGATTCCTCATTTCTGTTTTTGCACACCCATTATAACATAGAGAGGGGAAGGTTGTCAATATGTGTCAGAAAATATAGTTTATTGGCAAAAAATTGGAAATGTGGGGTCTGCGTGGATTTTTGCGGGATTTTCTTCGGAAAAAAGCGGGATTTTCTTCGGAAAAAAACGAGATGACTTTCCGAAAAATGCGTGGTAAGATGATCCCGTCGAAAGCGAGACGGCAAGCATGACGCAGAGAAAGGAGGAAGCCTATGAACCAAACCCATGAAACGAAAAAGAACGCTTCCCGCGCAAAGACGGTGCGGGCGGTGTTCTCTTCGGGAGAGGACTGCAAGACCAAGCTGGAGCGGTATTTTGAGGAATACCTGCCTGCCAGCGGGGAGGTGGCTGACATTGAGGGGCTGGCGGATTACCTGGGGATCACCCGCAAGGAGCTGATCGCCCTGTCGGAGCATAAGACCTACGGCGCTTTGCTGCGGCGGGCGTGGAACCGCATTGCCAAGATCAAAAAGCAGTTGGCCTTCCGCGGGAAGCTTCCCGCCGCGGTGCTTTCCTTTGACCTGAAGAACAACCACGGGTACAGAGACCGTCCGGAGGAGCAACAAGAGGGCTCCGTTCCTGCGGTGATCTTCCACGGTCGGGCGGAGGAGTGGGCCAAGTGAAGGGGATCTCCAGGGAGATCCTCATCTCTCCCAACCCCAAGCAGCAAGCGTTTTTTGAGTCCACGGCCAGATACACCGCCTACGGAGGAGCGCGGGGCGGCGGAAAAAGCTGGGCCATGCGAATGAAGCTGGTGCTGTTGGCTCTGGGCTACGACGGGATCCAGATCCTGCTGTTGCGCAGAACCTTGGGAGAATTGCGGGAGAACCATTTGTTTCCCTTGCTTTCCTTGCTGGACGGCGTGGCCAGGTATGCTTCCACCGAGAAGGAATTTCGGTTCCCCAACGGTTCCCGCATACGGCTTGGGTATTGCGACACGGAAAACGACGTACTGCAGTTCCAGGGCCAGGCCTACGAGGTCATTGGGCTGGAGGAGGCCACCCATTTCACCGAAGGGCAGTTTTCCGCTCTCACCGAGAGCAACCGCTATTCGGGGCAGATGCAGGTGCCCTTCCGCCCCAGAATGTATTTTACCTGCAATCCCGGCGGTGTGGGGCATGACTGGGTCAAACGGTTATTTGTGGACAGATGCTACCGCACCGGGGAAAGGGCAGAGGACTATTTGATGATCAAAAGTCTTGTTTTCGACAACACCTTCTTAATGGAACGGGATCCGGAATACGTCCGTACCCTGATGGCACTGCCGGAAGCACGGCGGAAGGCCATGCTTTACGGCGACTGGAACGCCTTCGAGGGGGCGTTCTTCCCGGAATTCGATCCGGAGATCCATACCTGTATGGATTTCGAGGTGCCTGTGGATTGGATCCGCTTTCGGGGGCTGGATTACGGGCTGGACATGACCGCCTGCCTGTGGTTTGCGGTATCCCGGGAGGGCACGGTCTACGTGTACCGCGAGCTTTACGAAAAGGATCTCATCCTTTCGGAGGCGGGGCGGAGGATCTTGTCCGTAAGTCCCGAGGAGGGGAGCATCCGCTACACCGCCGCCTCCCCGGATCTCTGGAACCGCAGGCAGGACAGCGGGAAAAGCGGATTCGATCTTTTGCACACCGCGGGAGTGAGCCGATTGGTGAAGGCCAACAACGCCCGCATCCCGGGCTGGCGGGTCATACGGGAGTATCTCCGCCGACGGGAAGACGGAACGCCGAAGCTGGTGATCTTCCGCTCCTGCAAAAATCTTATCCGCACCCTGCCCCTGCTGAGGTTTGATACCAACGTCATCGAGGACGCGGCGGATACCCCTCACGAGATCACCCACGCACCCGAGGCGTTGCGGTACGGGCTCATGTCCCGCATGCCCAAGCCCGTACCCAAAGCCGTTCCCTTCCGTTCGGGGCTTTACACCTTTGACAAGCCCCCCGCGGAGGAGGGATACGGACAATTCATCGCATACTAACAAGGAGACGATCGACTATGTTTCGAAAACAAAAGCCCTATACGGAAGAGTGGCAACTCTACGAAAAGGGCAAGGAATACCACTATTCCATTGGACTTTACGATAAAGTCAACACCAACGAGCGGTTTTACCGCGGGGATCAATGGGACGGTATCCAGGCGGGTGGCTTGCCCACCCCGGTGTTCAATATCTTCCGCCGTATCATCGATTTCTTTACCTCCTCGGTGCTGGCAGGGGCGGTGAAGCTGCGCTTCTCCTCCGAAATGCCTGCCGCCGACCAAAACGGCAAAACGGCATCCGACACCACGGAAAAGCTGAACCGCATTGCGGATTTCCGCTGGGATAAGCAGAAGATGGACACTTTGCTGGCAAACGCCCTGCGGGACGCCGCCATTACGGGGGACGCGGTGTGCTACACCTACTGGGATCCCTCGGTGCGTACAGGTCAGCCCTACACCGGGGATTTCGTCAGCGTGCTGGTGGACAACACCAACGTGTTCTTCGGCAACCCCAACAGCAAGAACGTGGAGAAGCAGCCTTATATCCTGCTGTCCATGCGCGAGACGGTGGAGGATCTTCGCGCCCAGGCCGGATTCAATGGCAGGGACGAGGAGGAGATCCGCAAGATCCTCCCCGACGACGATACCGCCTGCGAAAGCGGGGATCTTGCCAAGAAGGAGCTGGAGAACACCCGCTGTATCTCCCTGATCAAGCTTTGGAAGGGGGAGGACGGCAAGGTCCGCTTCCGCAAATCCACCAAGAACGCCGTGATCAAGGAGGAGACGGAGCTGGGACTTTCCCGCTATCCTCTGGCGGTGATGAACTGGACCCCCGTGAAGAACTCCTGGCACGGTCAGGGGGTGGCAACCGGACTCATCGAAAACCAGATCTTCATCAACAAGGGCTTCGCCATGGTGATGAAGCACATGATGGATACCGCCTTCTCCAAGGTGGTGTACGACTCCACGGTGATCGACCAGTGGTCCAACCGGGTGGGGGAGGCGGTGGCGGTGAACGGCCCCGTGGAAAGCGTGGCGAAGGTCTTGTCCTCCGGGCAGATGCAGTCCGGGATGCTGGACGTGATCAACCTTGCCATTTCCGCCACCAAGGAGTTTATGGGCGCCACGGATACCGCCTTGGGAGACGTGCTTCCCACCAACACCTCCGCCATTCTGGCTTTGCAAAAGAGCTCCTCTGTTCCCCTGGAGGGGGTGAAGCGAGCCCTTTACCAGTTCGTGGAGGATATCGGCCTGGTGTGGCTGGATTTCCTCTTTGCCTACTACGACGACGCCCGTCTGGTTCCCGTGGGAGCGGAGGGGAAGATCGACTACCTGCCCTTTATGATGTCCTCCCAGAAGGACAAGCTGTACGGCTGCCGTGTTGACGTGGGCGGCGGCAGTTATTGGTCGGAGGTTTCCACTCTGAATACCCTGGACAACCTTCTCAAGCTGGGCAAGATCACCATGTCTCAATACCTGGAGCGTCTTCCCGACGACCTGATCCCCAAAAAGCGGGAGCTGTTGGAGGAGATCAGAGCCGCGGAAGCGCAACAGACGGAAATCATCCAAGAAGAAAGGATCTGAATATGAAAACCGTAAACAACGAACAAGTGCTGGACGTGGTCTACGATCTGGCCTCCGCCATGGGCTTGCGTATCGGGGAGTTCCTGGAGCGCTTGCAGGCGGATTACGGCGACCCCGCCATCGATACCGCAGGCTTGCCCGAGGAGGTGGTGGCAGAGCTGGAAAATGCCAAAGCGCTCCGCAAGGACAGCAGGGAGGCCAAGCGTAAGCAGGAGCTGGCGGATCGACAGAGCAAGGAGATCGCCGATTTCCGCGCTCAGTTCCCCACCGTCGCCGCCGCGGACATCCCCGAGACGGTCTGGGCAGAGGTGGCCTCCGGCATGGATCTTCTCCACGCCTACGCCTACTATCTGATGACCAAGGGCAAGGACGGCAGTCACGCCATGGACGTGAACAAGGGGAACCTGGAAAGAAGCGCCCCCGCTCTGGGAGAGGGAAGCACCGAGCCCTCCTTCACCCGTGAAGAGGTGGAAAGAATGTCCCAGAAGGACGTGAAGAAAAACTACAAGAACATCCTGCGCTCTATGGGCAAATGGAAGCTTTGATCACTACTTAAAAAGGAGAACCGAAACAATGGCAAATTACAACAGCATTGAAAAGATCATCAGCGCGGAGATCATCCGCACCAACGAGGACAACCTGCTGGCGAACACCATCTGCAACACCGCCTTCGTAGGGGACATCAAGAACAAGGGGGATTCCGTCACCTTCATCGGTCTCAACGATCCCGCCGTGTACGACTACGACGGCAGCCTCACCTACGAGGACATCGACGACCATGCCACCACCCTGTACGTGGATCAGGACAAGGCCTTTTCCTTCAAGGTGAAGGACATCGAGGAGCTTCGTTCCTCCATCGGCCTTGCGGACAGCCAGACCAAGAGAGCCAGCTACCTGCTTCGCAACCAGGTGGACACCTACGTCTTCGGCCTTTACGGCGACGCGGGCGTTTCCATGACGGAAACCGAGGTCACCCCCGAAAACGTTCTTGCGGTGGTCACCGCCATGAAGCAGAAGCTGGAGGAGGCAAACGTTCCCGACGGCAGAACCAGGATCGTGGTGCCTCCCTTCATCAAGTCCAAGCTTTTGCTGGCAGGCATCAAGTTCCAGATCAACAACGGCGTCAACGGCACCGGTGCGGTAGGCTTTACCGACGAGCTGGGCTGTGACGTGTTCGTTTCCAACCAGCTTGCCACCAAGGACGGCAAGACCATGATGCTGGCAGGCTCCTACTCTGCCATCGCCTACGCGGAGCAGGTGCTGGAGACCCAGGTCATCGACCGCATGGAGGGCTCCTTCGACAAGGCCGTCAGAGGCCGTCTGGTCTTCGGCGCCAAGGTCATCAAGCCCGAGGAGCTGGTCTGCTGTCCCGTTACCGACGGTGCAAACGTTTGAGGAATTTTTGAAAGGAGAACCGACGCATGACTTTGAACGCAACCTACATCCATAAGAATTTCGCCCCTGCTCAGGTGGCATTTACCCCCGTCACCCAGGCGGAGGTCACCCTGGATCTCACCGACTGCAAGGAGGAGCCCGTGATCCTGGTGAACGCCACCGCATGCAACTCCGACGTCACCGTGACCATGGCGGCAGGGGATTACGCCTCCGCCAAGGCCATTCCCGCCATCACCATTCCCGCAGGCGGGATCTCCATGATCCCCGTTTCCACCGGGGAGGTGATGCAGGCGGACGGCTGCTTGCATCTCACCTTTGCCTCCTTCGACGGTGCCACCGCCGCCGTGCTGAAGAAGCGCTACGTGATCAATCATTGATGAAACGGGAGGGGCGGGCTTGGCGGTCCGCCCTTTTCCTTTGGAAAGGAGGAAGAAAGGTTGAAAGCAAAGGAAATTTTTGAACAAGCCATGGATCTTTGCGCCCTGCGGGGGAGCGACGGTGACGGGGAGCCCCGTTTGCCTGCCGACGTGGACGATCTGGGTGTCCGCGCTGTGGGGATCTTGAACGTTCTCATGGGCGAATACCATTCCCTGGAGGAGCGCCTTGTAGGGAAGGAACGCCCCTACGCCCGGATCTACGGACTGGAGGAGACGGTGGATCTCTGCGAGGGCATCTGCCGTTGCGTATTGCCCTACCGTCTGGCGTCGTTGCTGATCGCCGAGGAGGACAGAGAGCTTTCCGATCTGCTCCGCCACCACGCCGCAGAGGCCGCCAAGGGCTTGCTGGCAGACGGCGCTTCCAGGATCCATACCATTCTGGAGGTGTACCGATGAAGGAACGGATCACGCTGACGGAATTCGGCGGGCTGGACGAGAGGCAGACCTTCTCGGGAGATCTTTCCCGCTCTCCGGAGATGCTGAACTTCCGCATCACACCCGCCCGTACCCTGAAAAAGCGGGACGGCATTGCGGTGGCTTTTTCCGCTCCCGACACCGTCACGGGCCTTTGGTGCGGCTATCTGGGAGGCAAGCAATACCTGTTGTATACCGCAGGAGGCGTGCTGTACGCCGTGGACGGGGACACCGAGATCCCCGTGGCGGTGGGAAGCGTTTCTGCGGGGAAGCACACCATGTTTGAATTCGCAGGGAGGGTGTACGTCAAAAACCAAGGGGGCTACTACCGCTTCGACGGCAATACCTTAGAGGAGGTGGAGGGCTATATCCCCCTGGTGGCCATCGGCTGTTCCCCCGACGGGGCAGGGAGCAATTTTGAGGACGTGAATATGCTCACCTCCAAAAGAAGGGTGCGCTTTTCCTGCGACGGAGAGGCAAAGACCTTCACCCTGCCGGAGAAAAATCTGGCGGGGCTGGTCTCCGTCATCGCAAACGGCACGGAGAAGCTTTTGCCCTACGCCGTGGATCTTGAAGCGGGAACGGTGACGCTGGATGCGCCGCCTCCGGAGGGATTGAACAATCTGGAGATCACCTACGACACGGGAGCCCACCGCAGAGAGGTGATCCTGAAGGCCCACGGGGTGATGCTTTTCGGCGGGGATACCGACGGCCACGTGTTTCTGTGGGGGAACGAGGACTACCCCGCTTACCGCTTCCATTCGGAGCTGGCGGACGGACAGCCCTCGGCGGAATACTTCCCGGAGAACAATTATACCGTCATCGGCAGTGCGCCCATCACCGACATCATCTCCCAATACGACCGCCAGCTGATCTTTACCAAGGACCGTGCCTACTATTCCTACTGCCAATTGCAGACCGGGGTGGACGGCCATTTGCAGGCCTCCTTCCCCGTGTTCAACCTCAACGGAGAGAAGGGGAGCCTGCTGTTCGGGTGCGGGTGCATTATGAACAACGAGCCCGTGACCCTGTGTGCAGACGGGCTGAACCGCTGGCAATCCACCGCGGTGGAAAACGAAAAGAACGCCGTCTGCTTCTCCGCCCCCGTGGGGAAGACCCTGGGACGGCTGCTTGCCACGGGAGACTTGGATCATCTGCGCTTGTACAATCACCGCGCCGCAGGGGAATTGTACCTGGCCTTCGAGGGGATCGCGTTGATCTACAACTACACCCTGGGGGTATGGTACGCCTACGACAACCTGCGGGCGGACCGCTTCGGGGAGTTTGGGGGCAAGCTGTATTTTACCCACGGCAACAGGATCCTGTACCTGGATCCCGACGCCGCCTACGATGCCGACGGCCTGATCAGGGCTTACTGGGAATCTCCCTGTACCCCCTTACAGAGGGACGGCAGACGGAAACGGCTGACGGAGGTGGAGCTGACCTTAAACGTGGCGGGAACCCCCGTGATGGACTTTGCCTACGGGGCAGACCTGGAGTACGGGGTGGTGCTGGCACCGAAGCACGAGGGGGAAGGCCTTCTGAACCTCTCCTTCCGCACCGGGGCATGCCGAAGTGCCTATACCAAGATCGGCCTGCAGGAACAGGACTACGCAGAAAACGAGATCGTTTCCATGACTTTGGTCTATGGAAGGAAAGGAAGATATGAAAGAAAAGGAGTATAAGACCTGGCTGGAGGAAGCCAAAGCGGCTCTGGATGCCTATTCCGCAGAACAAACGGAGATCGCCAAGCTTTATGAGCAGGCAAAAGCAGAGGCCGAAACGGCCCACAAGGCCCAAAAAGAACAGCTTGCCAAGGATACCAAGACAAGCAAAAACCAAGCGGTGGTGGACACCATGAAGACCGAGCGGGATCTGGACCGCACCCTTGCCTCCCGGGGGCTGGCCTTTTCCGGGGAGAATGCCCAGACCTCTCTGGATCTCGCCCTGGATCTGAGAGGCAGGCTGGCGGAGCTGGAGGACGAGGCCGCGGAAAAGCAAGCGGAGCTGGATGCCCGCCATCGGGATACCCAAAATCAGCTTTCCATGGCCTACGCCAAGGAAAGATCCCAAGGGGCGGAAAAGCTGGCAGACCTGCAGATGGCCATGGCAAACGCCGCAAAGCAGGCGGAGGAGCAGACCTCCCAAGACGGAGACAAAACGGAAAACGGCGGGGAAGACAGCTACGGCGTGCCCTATCCCGACCTTACGGGGATGAGCTTTTCAGGGAGGGTGAAGGCCATGGCGGAATACGCAGAGAAGGTACGAAAGGCCAAGGAAGCCGCAGATAAGCTTACCCCGGAGATCTCCCCCAAGGAGCTGGCAAAGCAGCTTGTCTCCGCCGCAGGGGAAAACGGCGTCATCGGCAGTATTGCCCAGCAGGAGGCGTTGGAGGGGATGCTTGCCCGTCTGACGGAGGCCCACGATCTTTCCGAGGGCTATTTGGAGGAGCTGATGCTGAACCTGCGCTCTCTGGGCTACCGCTCCGACTATCGCCAGGACGTGGCCTACGGCATGGAGGATCTGCAGAACCGCTCCGCCAAGGCTTACGCCGACTACTACGATCGCTACTACCGCGTGTACCGTTCCGCAGGGTATGACGCCGAGGAAAGCGACAAGCTGGCAGGGGAGCAGGCCTTGTTCTTGCAGTTCGTTTACCTCTACCGCAACAGCAAGAGCAAAGAGATGTTCGAGACCGCCATGAGCGGGCTGGGCTACCGCAACGAGCTGGGAGACTTCTACGCGCGGATCGGCGAAGAGCCGAACAAATACGCTCTGGGCTCGGAAGTACAGCCTTAAGAAGGAGGGAAGCGTAAATGGAGCTGACGAATTATCTGTGCCCGGAATTGTTGGTTCTGGTGCCGGTTTTGTACGTGCTGGGGGTGATCCTGAAAAAGAGCCCCTTGCAGGACTGGCTGATCCCCTTCGTCCTTTGCTGTGCGGGATGCGTGCTGTCCTTTGCCTACCTGGCGGCAAAGGGGGTGGACTCTCCCGCCGATTGGCTGACGGTGGTGTACACCGCCATCACCCAGGGGATCCTGTCCGCCGCCTGCAGCGTATACGTGAAAAATCTGATCAAGCAGGCAAAGGAGGGGAGTGAAGGTGAAACGTAGATGGCGTGACCTGCCCGCAAGGCTTTACCGCGCTTTGTACGAGGCGTTGTTTTTCTGCCTTTACGGCGTGGAATGAGGGGGGAGCTCTACGAGCTGTTGGCGGTGTTCTTCTCCTCTGCGGGGGTTTTGGGAACAGCCGTCTCCGCCGTGCTGGTCTGGATGCTCCGCCGTGCCAAAAAGGACGCGGAGGAAAAGCGGAGAGAGCGGATCGCTCTGGAGCTTTACCGCTTGGAGGGGGAGGAACTTCTCTCCGCCCTGGTGCTGGCCTTGGTACGGGCGGGGAATACCGCAGATCCTGATCTGGAAACGGCGGCCAAGGCCTACGAACAGCATTGGGAAAAGCGGAAGCATTTCTGCAATGAATTCATCACCAATCATACCGCCTGGTGAAACGGAAAGAAGACCCCTGAAAAGGTCTTCTTTTTGCGCGTACGGAATTGGGTGACATTGACAAATTCACGAGCGTTTGCTATACTGCATATATGAATGATGTATAAATATCTATCATAGGAAGGAAGATCGTTTTATGAAGAAGCTCCTTTTGTGCCTGATACCGACTTTATTATTCCTATGCTTATTGGCCTCCTGCACACCGACATGGGTGACGGACGCTTGGCTGGAATCCTCCGGGGGATCTTCCGCGGAGTCGGTTTCGTCGGCGGAGCCGTGGGAGTCTTCCGAGGAAGCTTCCTCCGCACCGGAGGAATCCAGGCCCGGAGAAACCGAGCCCGAAGTAAGCGAGCCCGAGATCAGTGAACCCGAAGTAAGCGAACCCGAAGAAAGCGAGCCCGAGGTCAGCGAACCGGAAGTCAGTGAGCCGGAAGTCAGTGAGCCGGAAGTCAGTGAGCCGGAAGTCAGTGAGCCGGAAGTCAGCGAGCCGGAAGTCAGCGAGCCGGAAGTCAGTGAACCCGAGGTGAGTGAGCCCGAGGAAATTTACGTAGAAAAGATTATTGTGAGCGCTTCCAAGGGGGAATTGACCGTTGGAGAGACGATGACCTTGGACGTGAAGGTCAGCCCCGACAACGCTGATGAAAAAGCCGTGATCTGGTCTATCGAATCCGGCAGCAAGTACGCTTCCATTTCTTCCGACGGTGTTCTGACGGCAAAGGCGGCAGGCAAGGTCACCGTAAAGGCCACCGCCAAGGATGGCTCCGGGGTGTCTGCCACCTATACCGTCACCGTAAAGCCCATTTTGGTGACCTCCATCACCATCAGCGGCAACACCACCGTGGAGGAAGGTAAGACGGTCACCTTGTCCGCTACCGTGAAGCCGGATAACGCCGAAAACAAGGGGGTGACCTGGTCTATTTCCTCCGGCAGTTCTTATGCTTCCATTTCTTCCGACGGTGTTCTGACGGCGAAAGCGGCAGGTAAGGTCACCGTAAAAGCCGCCGCCAAGGACGGCTCCGGTGTTTCTGCGACTTATACCGTTACCGTGAAGGCGGGTGCAATGTGGGAAGGGGAAGGCACCAAGGCCAACCCGTTCCTCATTAAGAACCTTACCGATCTGAAGAATCTGCAGAAGGTGGTGGACAAGAAGGGCTATTACTTCCTGCAGGTTGCGGATATTGACTGTTCCTCCGTGGAGACCTGGATCGTGATCGGTACCGAGGAAAAGCCCTTCCGCCATCATTACGACGGCGGCGGGTATACCATCAAGAATCTGCATTTTGCAGGGGAGAGTGGCGGGTTGATCACCGTTGCGGAGGACACTACCTTCCGTGATATCCATATCGAAAATGCCACCGCAAAAGACGTACAGACGTCCCTGGGCTCCATCGTGGGCTATGGCACCAACTGCTCCTTCTACGATTGCAGTGCCAAGGTGGAGTTCAGCGGTTCCAACCCCAACGTGGGCGGTATCGTCGGCTACGTGGTGCTGAACGAAAATCAGACGGTATTGATGGAAAACTGCCATGCGGAGGGTACCATCCATTGCGGTGCTTATGCAGGCGGCTTGATCGGACAGATTTACAAGTATTACGAAAACAACGAAACGCCCGAAGAACCCAAGGCGGCGGTGACCGATTGCTACGCCAACGTGGAGATCTCCGTGCCGGGCGGTGCCGGTGACGGCGCCAATGTAGGCGGCCTCATCGGTTGTTCCAATGGCGTGAAGATCCATCATTGCCACGCTACGGGCAACGTGACTGCTAAGTTTGAATACATGGGCGGCTTGGTGGGGCAATCCGGCTACGCCTGCGAGATCGCCTACTGCTACGCCACCGGAGACGTGACCTGCACCTCCGACGATCAGTACGGCGGCGCCTTTGCAGGGGGGTTGGTAGGGTATATGTTCAGCGATACCCACGTTCACGATTGCTACGCCACGGGAGATATTTCCGCTCCCGACGTGGGCTGGAGCAACTGTCAGGATAAGCCTTCCATGGACGGCGGTCCTTGGCTGAACTACCGCAATCCCTGCGGCTCTTTGATCGGTTGCATCCACGTGATCGGTCAAAGCTACAAGATGGAGCTTTACAACTGCTACGCCACGGGTACCGTGTATGCCCCGAAGATCTGCGAGGATGACCGCGTTTACTGCCACGGTGCGGTGGTAGGGTGTATCTACGACCACGTCACCCGCCGCAACGTCATCGACAAGAGCAAGTACGATCAGACCGATTGGGCGGGCTTCAGCGAGGTCTCCTTTACCAGGCTGGAGAGTTGCTTCAACGTGGAGGCTTTGCGTACCTACTTCCGGCCCATCACCGAGTTTACCAGATCTTCCCAACGCAAGTATGAAATGCCCGTCCACGAATACGTGGAGATAATCACCGAGGAACAGCTCACGGATCAATCCGTCTTTGAGGGCTGGGACTTCGAGAACGTGTGGATCATGGGCGAAAACGGACCCGAGCTGCGATAAAACGAAACATTTTTTGGAAGCCTTCTGCGGAGGGCTTCCTTTTTTGCTCTTGAAATGTTCATATCTTTGTGATACAATGGGAGCAATTGAAAGGAAGGTACCGTATGAAAAATATCTGGAAAAAATATTGGCCCCTTTGCAGTCTGGCTGTGATTTTGCTCATCGGCGGCTTGGTGCTTTTGGGGATCTCCATGCACTCCACCCCCGAAAAGGCTGTGGAGGGCTACATCCGCGCTTCCCTGGAGTACGACGTGGACGGGCTTTTGGAGCACGCCTCGGAATACCAGCTCACCTCCCTTGCGGGGAACGTGGAGATGGATCTTGAGACCTTGCGGGAAATGCTGACGGTGGCTTACCAACAGGCGGCGGAATTCAGCGAGAAGGGGAAGATCGAGTTCTACTCCGAGGAGCCCGTCTACGTTGCCCACGGCTCCGATCAATACAACGAGCTGATGGAGCGCTACAAGGTGCGGGGGACGCCCGAGGACGTGGACGAGATGGCCATCGTGGCAGGGGTCTATTACGTTGACGGCGTGCTGACCAACCGTTACCGGGTGGTGGCGGTGAACTGCGGCGGCACCTGGTATTACGGCTTTATTGAGTGAGGAAAACTTGACATGAAGATCGAAAGAAAAGACGGCAAGCTTTTGGTGACGGTGGAGACCAAAGCCAACGTAGACGACCAAAGAGATCTCCGCCAGCCCTTCCGCAACCGCTTTGCAGGAGGTACTTATACCGCCACCCTTTCCGAGACGGAGGATCTGACCTCCGCGGCGGCCATCCGCTACACCAAGCGGGGCGGCGGTGTGTACGTTTACAGCAACAACCCCGAAATGCTGGCCCCTGCGGACGTGGGGCAGGCCATCCTGAAAAACCAGGGGCTGACAGGGGAAATCTTCTTCACCTACGAGCATTCCAACCATACCGGCGCGCCCTTCTTCCTGGGGTATCAGCTCCGCAATGAGGAGGATCACCCCGTGGAGGTGACGGTGCTGAACGTGGGCACCCAGGTGCGGGGCGAATGGCTGGGTCAAAGAGAATGGAGCGATTTTTACAGCCTGAAGTTTGACCTGCCTGCCGATTACTTCTTTGAAGACGGCAAGACGGTGAACCCCATCTACGTGGGGTGTGATTATATTGACTACACCCCTCAGCTTTATGCTCCCGAGGTGTTTACCATCCCCGCAGGGGGCTACCTCTGGGTGCTGGGCGGCACCTCCGGGGATCTGGCCTACGGCTCCCTTTCCGGCAAGACGGCGGATCAGGCTGTTCTGAACGGCAAGTGTGCCAACGGCGCGGTACGGTTTGTGGTCAGCGGCGGCAAGGTGACGGGTACCTTCTGGTGCTACACCGAGCCCGCTCAGTGCGACCCCGCAAAGCCCCAGCAGGGCTACGTGGTCAACCGTGACGGCAGGAACTACGCCGCCCAGTACAAGGGCATTGACGACACCACTATCGGCCTTGCGGAGACGGAGGCGGTCTGGATCTTCGGCGACGCCACCAAGGCGGGCAGGCTCCCCGTGGAGTACACCGTCCGCCGTGACCCGGAGCATCTTTCCGTGACGGAGCCTTATGCAAAGCTGAATTTGCGGGAGTACAAGGTGGAAGGCGATTGCTGGCTCACCTCCCTGAATCCCAACGACAATCCCACCGCCGTGGGCACGGATATGATCGTCTTCAAGTGCGTTACCGAGGATGGCAGAGAGGTGTGCATCGACACCGAGACCACCGACGGGGAAGGGAAGAAATCCAACATCGGCAACTGGATGATGCAGAACCAGGTGAACTACACCTTCGCCAACGCAGGCAAACGGGACAGACGTTTGAAGATCTATTCCCGTGGCACCGGCGTCCTTGCGGTGATGGTGCGGGAGGAAAGCGGCAGACTTCTGGAAAAGAAGCTGCTGTTACAGCCCTACAACTTCGACAAAAAGGAAAACGCCTTTGCAGGGGTGGACAGAGACCTGCTGGTGGAAAAGAACGGCCGCTGGTGGTTCCCCGTCTCCGATGGCAGACCCTTCTGCGACGTGTGGGACCAGCGTTCGTTAGCATATCAGCTTACCGTCCCTGCCGAAACGGTGTGCAGGATCTCCATTGACGACCTCATCCTCGCCAATTCCTGCGGCGGCGTGAATCATTGGGTAGAGATCGACTAAACGAATTAAAAAGGACGATGGCTTTGTACCATCGTCCTTTTTGCGTATAGGGTTATTGTCTGCTGTATTCCCCGAGGCCGTATTCTGCCAGGTATTCCTCAAAGGGAACCATGTAGTACTCCCGATTTTCCCCGAAATCCTTCCAGGCGGTGGAGACGATACGGTAAGCGGTGTCAACAGCCTCCAGGCATTCCGCCTTCAAGCCCAAACGGTGGTAGCAGGCGGCAAGGCATTGGTAGAACCCCCAATGGAAGGTCTGCATCCCGTCCCAAAGGTACTGCTCCTGCCCCTCGTATTCCTCCAAAAGGTAGGCCTCCAGCACCGAAAGCCCCTTGCGGTAGGACTTCAAGGCACGGGCCACGTAGTCGGCGGGGCGTTCCTGCTCCTCCATGCGAAGCCAGGCGTTGCCCTCCTCAAAGGCGGCGATATACAGCCCTTGGAGATGGTCGCAACGGGAGAGAATGGCGGCGTTCAGCTTTTCCTTCCCTTCCAGATGGAGCATCATCACGTCGTTACGCAGGGTGATGTCATCGGGAAGGCTTTCCAGGATCTCCTTTGCCTTGGCGCGATCGCCCTTTTTCAGGTAGGCCACCGCCAGAAGCTCCTTCAGCTTGCAAACTCTGGGGAAATCCCCGCTTTCGGAGATCAGCTTTTCCGCCAGGCGGATCAGCTCCTCCAGGTGGGCGGTGTTGCCGTTTTCCCGCAGGTCGTATTCGTAGGCGCTTACCAGCGCGGTCAGCAAGGCCTCGTTGCCGGGGTAGTCCAGCAAAGCGGTCTTTACGGTTTCCGCGTAGCGGAGGGGATCCTCGTAGAAATAGCTCTGTGCCTCCCGCAGGAGGTCGTCGATCTTCTGTTGCAGGCCCAGCAGGTCAAAATCGAACAAAACGTCCAGGGAGACCTGAAAGAACCCTGCGATGGCGGGGATCATGGCTACGTCGGGGTAGGTGAGCCCGCTTTCCCACTTGCTTACCGCCTGGGGAGAGACGGAGAGGGCAGAGGCCAGGCCTTCCTGGGTCAACCCCTTTTTCTTCCGCAGAGAACGGATGCGGAGTCCGATGTTGATGGTTTGCATAGTCGTTACCATTCCTTTGTATGGATTGTGACGCGCTTCACTATGGGTAGGATACCACAAAGCAAAAGGATTTGCAACAACCTGTTTTTAGAAGAAAAACAACCGACGGTTGCGTCGGTTGAGAAAAGGCTATTCCATTGCGCTTTCCATTGCCAGACATTCCAAAAACGCGGGATCTGCGGCAATGGGGGAGTCCTCCCCGGGGAGACAGCTTTTCAGGTAGAAGGCGAAATTGCTTTTCAGCTCTGCCGCCTGCTTGCGGTTGCCTTGCTCCTTGCAGATGCGGTGATCGGAGAGCAGATCCTCGGCAAGCGCACGGACGGTCTCCAAGGCTTTTTGGGGCTGTGAACAGGCGAGATACTCCTTGGCCAGGTGGTTGTACCCGCTGTAAAGCCATTTGGTGTGGATCCCACAGTCCCATAGCAGAGTGTCGCTGAATTTTACCGCGGACAAAAGCGCCTGCCACGCGGCAACCGCCTCCGTGTTACGGGCAATGGAAAGGCGGCTTGCCTTCACCGCCAAAGCCCGCAGATATTGGTGGGTGGCTTCCAGGCATTCCCGGGAGGCGATCCGGATGCAGGCTTGGTGGTCGCCCTTGGCGGAAGCGATCTCAATCTCCATGGCGGAACGGATGCCCCCTCTTTGGGGCAGGCTCTCCGCCAGCTCCTCTGCGGGAGAAAACTCACGGTTGTACAGATAGAGAACGATCAGGGTCTGCTTGGCGTCGGTGACGCGGGTGACGTCCCTGTCGTAGCGGATCACCCCGCGGAGAAGGCTCACCGCCTCCCGATACAGCTTGTCCTTTTCCTCCTTTGGGTTGCTTCCGTAGTACAGTACCCGTGTGAGGCTGTCCGCGCACAAAAGCTTCACCTCGTGATCCAGGGGATATTTCTTGAGATGCTCCTTGTAAAGCTTGTAGCAGGCGTAGTAGGCGTCGTCAAAACGGCCGTACACCTTCCCGATGCCTCCCGTGATGGCCTCCGTCTCCGCCAGCAGGGCGGTCTTGTCCGTCTGCTGGTCTCCGCCCACCCCCAAAAGGCAATCGGTGGTGACCTCCAGGATGGCGGCCAGGGGGACGATCTGGGAGATATCCGGCATGGTGCTGTCGCATTCCCATTTGGAAAGGGCCTGGACGGAAACGCCCAGCTGCTCTGCCAGCTCCGATTGGGTGAGCTGTGCTTCCTTCCGCAAGGTCTTCAAGCGTTGACCGAAGGTGAACATGGTTTTTGCTCCTTTTTTCTTGGTTTTTGTTCTTTTTCTTGATGAAAACAGTATAGCACACTTTGGAGCGCCTGTAAAGAAAAAGATAGGAGAGCTTTCGCTCTCCTATGGGTTGATTCCGTTGGGATCAGTCAAATTTTCTGTCGTAAAGCAGAGCCGCGATCAGTACCACGAAGCAAGAGCCTGCGTTGTGTACCAGGGCGCCCGTGGTGGGGTTGAGAACGCCCAACACCGAGAGCGTAACGGCCAAGAAGTTGATGCACATGGAAAGGGTAATGCTGAGCTTGATGGTCTTGACCGTGGCGTTGGAAAGCCGTTTGAGGTAGGGGACCTTGGAAATATCGTCGCTCATCAGGGCGATGTCGGCGGCTTCTACCGCAATATCGCTACCCATACTGCCCATGGCAACGCCCACGTCGGCGGTTTTCAGTGCGGGGGCGTCGTTGACACCGTCTCCGATCATACAAACAGTTCGGCCGTCCTTTTGCAAAGCCCTGATGCTTTCCACCTTCTGTGCGGGCAAAAGCTGGGCTCTGATCTGGGAAATGCCCACCTGTGCCGCAAAATGATGGGCGGTCATTCTGTTGTCACCCGTGAGAAGCACCGCGGAGGCGTTCATCCTGTTCAGCCTTGCCACCATCTCGGCGGCCTCGGGGCGAAGCACGTCGGAAAGGGCTACGATGCCGATGCAAGTCTTTTCCCTTGCGATCAGAAGGGACGCCTTGCCCTGCCCGCGAAGCTCGCCCAGCTTTGCGGTGATCTCCCCGCTGATCCCCACGCCATTTTCCGTGAGAAACGCTTCGTTCCCGCAAAGCAGCTCTTTCCCCGCAACCTCGGCATAGATGCCTTTCCCGGCGGTCATCTTGAAACTGTCGGATCCGATGATCTCCACGCCTTTCTCCTTGGCACAGCTTACGATGGCCTTGCCCAGGGGATGCTCACTCTTTGTCTCTGCGGAGGCCGCGAGGGAAAGAAGCGTGCTTTCGTCTATGCCGCGATCAAAGGAAAGGAGATCGGAGACTTCAAGCTTACCGTAGGTCAGCGTTCCCGTTTTGTCAAAGGCGATGGTGTCTGCCTTACCCATCTTCTCCAAAGCCTCCCCCGACTTGATGATCACGCCGTGCTTGGTGGCCTGTCCGATCGCCGCCATGATGGCGGTAGGGGTGGCAAGCACCAACGCGCAGGGGCAGAACACCACGAGAACGGTAACGGCTCTCACCACGTCCTTGGTGACGATTCCCGCAACGACGGCGATGATCATGGCAACGGGAACGAGCCAGCTTGCACACTTATCCGCAATACGTGCCATGGGAGCCTTCTTGTCCTCTGCCTCCTGCACCATGCGGATCAGCTTCTGCAGGGAGCTGTCCTCACCCACCTTGGTGGCACGGATATCGATTGCACCGAAGCGGTTGATGGTGCCGCAGAATACCTCGTCTCCCACGCTTTTATCCACCGGGAGAGATTCCCCCGTCATAATGGATTGATCCACCGAGGTCTCGCCGCTGATGATGATCCCGTCTACGGGGATGGTCTCCCCGGGGAGAATGCGCAGAACGTCGTCCTTCTTGATCTCTTCTGCGGGGATGGTTTCCTCCTTGCCGTCCCGGATCCTTCTGCCCTTGGTGGGGGCGAGGCTGATCAGCTTTTTCAGCCCTTTCTTTGCACGGTTGGTGGTCATATCCTCCAGGAGCGCCCCCAAAGCCATGATAAAGGCCACTTCACCTGCCGCAAACAGGTCTCCGATGATAATGGCGGCGATCATGGCCACGGTAATGAGCAATGCCGAGGAGATCTTGCTGATACCGGGATTGTAAACGACACGCCGAAGGGCAAGGTACAAAAGCGGAACGCCGCTGATCACCACCGTCACCCAGGCGGGATCCACGGGCAGTGTGACACCCACCCTCGGCAATACGAAGCTGAGCACCAAAAACACACCGCCTGCGATGGTCATGGGCATGCCTGCCAAAAAATCGTTGATCTTCTTCATTTTGTTCTCCTTCTATTGACTTGCTGTGGAAAATGCGGTATACTGTATCCGTTACCGAACATTCTGTATGGTAATAACATATCGTAAATGCCCGGAGAAATCAAGAAGCAATTCCGCCGGAATGTTCTTTACCGAACATTTTGGGGAAAATGTATGGAGAAGGCTATGGACAGAAGACAAAGAAAATCGAGAGAAGCCATTTTTACCGCATTCACCCGCTTGCTGGAAAAGCAGGCGTATCATCAGATCACGGTGCAGGACATTATCGACGAAGCCGACGTTGGCAGAGCCACGTTCTACGCGCACTTTGAGACGAAGGAGTATCTGCTCAAGGATCTGTGTGAGGAACTGTTCGGGCACATCATAGATACCGCCATGGGCTTGCCCCACGAGCACTATCACTATTCCTGCGGTATGACCACCGACTCCGTATTTTTGCATTTGCTCAGGCATCTTCGGGAGAATGACCGTAACATCTTGGCGTTGCTTTCCTCCCGAAACAACGAGATCTTTTTGCAGTATTTCAAGACCAATCTCAAAAAGCTGGTCAAAACCCAGTTTGCCGACACGGGGAAGCTGAAGGAATCGAAGCTGCCGGAGGATTTTTTGGTAAATCACATCTCGGTCTCCTTCGTTGAAACGGTGAGCTGGTGGCTGGCCCACGGAACGAAGGAAACACCGGAAGAATTGGCGGAATATTTTGAGCGCATCATAGCGCCCCTTGTGTGAGACAATTAAAAAACAGGAGAGCTTTCGCTCTCCTATGGGTTGATTTGATTCTTGGGTATATCTTATTCATCGGTTTCTTTTTTGACGGTGGTACAAGAAGAAATCAGCATTCTGCGCAAATTGCCGCACATGCGGTTCACGCGGCGAAAGGTCTGGTCATCAAGACGGCCGGTGGCGTTCATCAGCTTTAACCAGTAATGGGTTTCGTTGGCCTCTTTTAACGCGATCCCCATTTTAGACGCAAAATCCTTTCTGCTTTGTGCGTACTGTGCTTCGTGGACGTTTGCACCGATGGATGTACCCGCTCTTGCGAATTGGTCAAGCATGTAGGTGCTTTTGGGGACTTTGATGCTGTCGGTGATCGTGACTACCTCTACGGCAAATTCAAAAGAGAGATCAAGGATCTTATTGTCGGACATACGATACCTCCTGCAAAAATGAAATACCCGCCTGCGCGGGTGTGAAATACTTGCTGTCGCAAGTATGAAAACGGCTGGCGCCGTATGAAATGATATCCGTTCCTTATATGGCGACGCCATATATCACACGCGAAGCGTATATCATTGTGACGCAGTCGCTTTCACCCGTTCCGTAGGAACGGATATCATTACAAAAAGCACTTCCGAAGAAGTGCTTTTTGTCTGGAGCGGATTACGGGGGTCGAACCCGCTACCTCAACCTTGGCAAGGTTGCGCTCTACCAAATGAGCTAAATCCGCAGATACAGTTCTCTTGCGAGAACTGTGGCGATTCGAAGGGGACTCGAACCCCTGACCTCCGCCGTGACAGGGCGGCGTTCTAACCAACTGAACTACCGAACCAAACTGGAGCTGATGGCGGGATTCGGACCCGCGACCTCATCCTTACCAAGGATGTGCGCTACCACCTGTGCCACATCAGCATCTCGTTTTTGAATAGGGGAGAAATTTTGGAGGCGCCACCCAGAATCGAACTGGGGATAAAGGTGTTGCAGACCTCTGCCTTACCGCTTGGCTATGGCGCCATACCGCCGCTTAATTAAAAGCGATTTTGGAGCGGATTACGGGGGTCGAACCCGCTACCTCCACCTAGGCAAGGTGGCGCTCTACCAAATGAGCTAAATCCGCACGGTTACGCGGTATATGAACACATCGCTCTGAACAGAAGAAA